>JAGODF010000094.1 GCA_017998375.1 Spirochaetota bacterium | reverse complement strand
TTCCAGGAGCGCGTGAAACGGGATGTCGCCGCTGTCCTGGCTGTACTGATTCACGTTCTGCCCCAGCAGGGTGATCTCGGTGACGCCGCGCCGGGTCAGGTTTTCCACGTAGTCGATGACGGTCTTGGACGAGAACGATATCAGCCTCCCCCGGACATGGGGGACGATGCAGTAGGAGCAGAAGTTTTCACAGCCGTGGGTGATGGTGACCCACTCGTGCCAGGCTGCCCCGTCACGGCGCGAGGCGAGGGCGGGGTTGAGGCGCCCCGCGAAGTCGGCAGGGTCCCGGGAGAGGAAGAGCTTCTCCTTCGACGAGAAGAAGAGCTTCATGAGCTCGCCCAGGCGCGGCGACTGGTAGGGGCCCACGGCCAGGTCCGCGGTCCCCTTCTCCACGAGGTCGCCGCCTATCCGCTGGGCCATGCAGCCGGCGACCACGACGGTTTTCCCGCAGCGCCCCTCCACGGAGCGCATGCGCGAGAGGGCGCGGTTCTCGGCATGTGCGCGCACGGAGCAGGTGTTGAACACCACGATGTCGGCGCCGCCGGGGGAGGGGGCCGGCTCGAAGCCGTGCTCCCGGAGGCTCAGTTCCATCAGCTCCGAGTCGCTCTTGTTCATCTGGCAGCCGAAGGTCTCTATGTGGTAGCGCAGTGTTGTCATGGTGGAACGAGGGTCTCGTCAGGTACTTATATCATCCTTGTTAAAAGTCAAGTGGGTAAATCCACGGGTATCCGAAAAATAGCGGCGTCCCGGCCGGCCGTGGAAAATTCAATTGACTTTGCCGTATGCCGGTGCGCCTAATGCAGCTGCGATGACAGTATATGATAAAAACCGCCTGGTGCAGAGGATCGGCGCCCGGGAACCGGTGTCCATCACCTTCAAGCAGATGGACGACCACGCCATGGGCGTGATCAACTCCGTGCTGGTGAAGGCGCTGTCGATGATGGATTCCCTCTTCATTCTGAACTCACTGGTCACCGTCGTCCGCGAGCTGGGGGAAAACGCCCAGAAGGCAAACGCGAAGCGGGTCCTCTTCGAGAAGCTCGGCCGGGACATCGACGTCCCGGAGCAGTACCGCACTGTGATGGCCGAGCACTCCCCGAAAATGAAGGAGCTCGCGCGCACCCTGGGAAGCGACCTGGCGATGAGCCGCTACGACGTGACCGTCGCCTTCCGCTTCGACGGCGACGATCTCCTCGTCCAGGTTTCCAACAATGTCCGCGCCCTGGACGACGAGATGGAACGCGTCCGCCTGCGCCTCGAGAGGGGCGGCGGCGCCGGGAGTTTCATGGAGGTTTTCCGCGAGATCCAGGACACCACAGAGGGCGGCGGCGTCGGACTGGTGCTCGCGATATTCATGCTGAAAAACATCGGCGTTAATCCCGGGAACCTCTCCGTTGGCGGCGACGGCGACGCCACCCGCGCCACCCTGCGAATACCGGGGAACCTCAAGCCGGTGGAAATCACCACGGAAATCAAGCGCCAGATCCTGGGCGACGTCAAGGGCATCCCCACGTTTCCCGAGACCATAGAGAAGCTCCTGGCCCTCTGCGACGACCCGGATTCCTCCATGGAAAAAATCGCCGACGCGATAGAGCGCGATCCGGCCCTCACCACGGACGTGGTGCGCCTCTCCAACTCGGCGGGCTTCATCAGCGGGAAGCGTATCTACAACGTGGTCGACGCGGTGAAGACCATCGGCCTTAAGAACGTGCGGGCGCTCCTCCTGGTGAGCAGCGCGCGGAGCATCATGGACAGCCGCTACGAAAAGTTCGAGGAGATCTGGGAGCACTGCAACCGGGTGTCGCTCTACGCGCGTTACATCTCACACGACTACCGCATCGCCGGCAGGTTCGACAACATCGCCACGGCGGGCCTCCTCCACGACCTGGGGATGATAGTCCTCCTCTCCACCGACATGGAGCTGATGCAGCGGATCGCGTCCATCGTGAGCGATCGCCGGCTCATCAACACGGCGGTCCTCGAGGAGGTGTCGATAGGCATCAGCCACTCGGCGCTGGGCGGGCTCATCGCGCGGCGCTGGAACTTCCCGGACTACCTGATCGAGGCCATCCAGCACCACCACGCGCCGCTGGACGCGAGCGAGGAGTTCCGCGACATCGTCCATACCGTCTACCTGGCGAACATGCTGGTGGGGATAGAGGAGCGCAAGTACGAGTATGTCTACATCGAGGAGACGGTGCTGGAGCGGTTCGGCCTTTCGAAGGGGGACCGCGCGCGCGAGTATCACGCGAAGCTCATGGAGCTGGCGAAGGAGGAGAAGGAGTAGGGGGCGATACCGGCCGCCCGCGTCAGGCCAGCGCGCAGTAGACGAAGAGAATTCCCGCGACCACCCTCACCGCCGCGTCGAAGACCACCAGCCCCCGGAGCGATTCCTCGCCCGCCTCGCTCCCGATCTCGCTGAAGGAGTTCCGTATCTTTTCCGGATAGATGAGGATGAAGGGCCCCGTGAGCACCATCACCAGCCCCACGATGAACACGAAGGCGGACCACTTCCCGTTGTAGAACGTCAGCGGAAATCCCAGGACGATGAGCGCGGCGCCGTGCAGGAAGAAGAACCGGTGGTTGAACCAGCGCATCCAGAAACGAAACGCGCGCTCGCGCAGCGTAAGCTCCACGGAGCCCATGGACGCGAAGATGATGCCGAGGATGAGGACGTAGAGCGATATCATATCTCCACAAAGCGCACGTGGCGCTCGCGCGCTTCCTCCCATGCAGGCGAGGTGACGCACACCTGCTTCAGCGCGCCGCGGAAGTGAAAACGCTTCCCCGGCGGAACCATCACCACGTCGCCGGCAGCGACGGCGTGCTCCCGGTCCTCTATCACCCAGGTGCCGCTCCCTTCTATTATATAATAGATAAACCAGCTCGTTTCGTGGAGAAACTCCTCCGCGTGACCGGTGTCCGTTTCCTGGTACGCAACCGCAACCTGCGGGCACTGGTCCTTCCCGTTGTAAATGCGCATGCGCACGCCGTGCTTCTCGATGGGAAGTGCGTTTTCTTTTTTTATTATCATTTCACTTGAATAATTAAAGGCAACCACAGAGGCACAGAGGGCACAGAGAAAGAAAGGTATTGTCTTTGTTGTTGAAATTGAGATGCTATCGCCGTGATATACAGCGCATAATGCTCTGACTATCTCAACCCTCTGTGTTCTCCGTGCCTCCGTGGCATATTTTTATTACCAGGTGTCTAGTACCTGTAGTGTTCCGGCTTGTACGGCCCTTCGGGCGACACGCCCAGGTACTCGGCCTGCTTCGCCGTGAGCTTCGTCATCTTCACGCCGAGCTTGGCGAGGTGGAGGCGCGCCACTTCCTCGTCGAGCTTCTTGGGCAGCGTGTAGACTTTGCGCTCGAGCTTCGGATTGGTCGCGAGCTCTATCTGCGCCAGCGACTGGTTGGTGAAGCTGTTGGACATCACGAAGCTGGGATGGCCCGTGGCGCAGCCCAGGTTCACCAGGCGCCCCTCGGCAAGGACGATGATCGACCTTCCTGACTCGACGGTCCAGCGGTCCACCTGCGGCTTGATGGTGTCCTTTTTGCACTTCGAATTGTTCTCGAGATAGTGCATGGCGATCTCGCTGTCGAAGTGGCCTATGTTGCAGATGATCGCGTTATCCTTCATCCTCTCCATGTGCGCGCCGGTGATTACGTCCACGCAGCCGGTGGCGGTGACGAAGATATCACCCGCGGCAACGGCGTCGTCCATGGTGGTCACCTCGTAGCCTTCCATCGCGGCCTGGAGCGCGCAGATGGGATCGATCTCGGTGACCAGCACCCTGGCGCCAAAGCCCTTCATTGACTGGCAGCAGCCCTTGCCCACGTCGCCGTATCCGGCGACCACGACTACCTTGCCGGCCACCATGATGTCAGTGGCGCGCTTGATGCCGTCGGCCAGCGACTCGCGGCAGCCGTAGAGATTGTCGAACTTCGACTTGGTGACGGAATCGTTCACGTTGATGGCGGGGAAGAGAAGCTCGTTGTTCTTCTCCATCTGGTAGAGCCGGTGGACGCCGGTGGTTGTCTCCTCGGACACGCCCTTCATGGCCGCCGCGACTTTCGTCCATTTATCCTTCGACCGCGAGAGGCTTTCCTTTAATCGGTTGAGTATCACAAGCACTTCCTTGTTGTCGGTCTTCTGGTCGAGGAACTTCGCGTCCTTCTCCGCTTTCACGCCCCAGTGTATGAGAAGCGTCGCGTCGCCGCCGTCGTCGACGATGAGGTCGGGGCCGGAGCCGTCGGGCCAGGTGAGAGCCTGCTCGGTGCACCACCAGTAGTCATCCAGCGTCTCACCCTTCCAGGCGAACACGGCGGCGCTTCCGGCTTTCGCGATGGCGGCCGCTGCGTGGTCCTGTGTGGAGAAGATGTTGCACGACGCCCAGCGCACGTCGGCGCCGAGGGCTTTCAGCGTCTCGATGAGGACCGCTGTCTGGATGGTCATGTGGAGGCTTCCCATCACCTTCCTGCCCTTGAGGGGCTTTTCCTTTCCGTACTTTTCCCGCACGGCCATGAGCCCGGGCATCTCCACCTCGGCGAGGTCGATCTCCTTGCGGCCCCACTCGGCCAGCGACATATCGGCCACCTTGTAGGCGAGCTTGGGGTCGACTTCCTGGAACTGCGCTGCTTTCACGTTCATTGCGTATCTCCTTGTTGTATATCCAAAATTAAGTTTTTAAGTGCGTAATTCGGTGTTCGTTATATGATGTCATCGCGAGCGAAGCGCGGCGATCTCATTGACTGATCAAACATCCTTCCCTGTAAGGGATCACCACGTCGGCCTGCGGCCTCCTCGTGATGACAGTGTTTTACATCAATTTGCTCAGTAATTCGATACTCGTCCGCATCGCTTATTATCTACCCTCCGTGTATCCGAGCTTCTGTGGTAATCCGTTACTATTTCAGGCGGAGGCCGATATCACCTCACCGCTTCGACGCCGCGTACAGCACCACGGTGAGCTCCTTCCCTGTGTTGAACCGCGCGGCCTCCGCGACGGTGAAGCCCGCCTCCTCGAGCCAGGACTCCATCTCCCCGGCAGTGAAGCCGAGCCAGCGGTGTCCGTACTTCCCGCGCATCTCCTCGCGCTCGTGCTTGTCCAGGTCGGCGATGATGAGCCTGTCCCCGCGCTTGAGGACACGCGCCGCCTCGCGGATCCCCTCCGGGGGCGCCGACAGGTGGTGGAGCACCATGTTGATCACCGCCGTGTCCGCCTCGCCGTCGCGCATGGGCAGGTGCTCGAGCTCGCCTATGCGAAGCTCGATGTTCCTTCCGTTGCCGCGCAACCGTTCCCGGGCTTCCTCGAGCATCCGGGGCGATCGGTCCACGCCTATCACCCGCCCCGCTTTGCCGCCCAGGAAGGGAAGGAGCTCGCCGGTGCCGCAACCGAGGTCCGCCGCCACGCCGCACGGGTTCAGGCGCGCAAGGATTTCGTCCTGCACATGCACTTCCCCGATGATGCCGCTTTTCAGGGAGTCCCACTCCGGCGCGATCGAGTCGTAAAAGAGCGTTTTCTCGCGCGCCTTTTCCAGGAGCCTTTCCTCCAGGCGGGTGATGTCCTCGACGAGGTTCTGATCCTTGTCAATCAGCCTGCGGAATTCTCCCGCTGGATAGTTATCCACATCGGCACGGTAAAACACCCAGAGACCGTCGCGCCTGAAGGAAACCAGTCCCGAATCGGAAAGGATTTTCAGGTGTCGTGACACCCGGGACTGCCCCATACCCAGGACCGTGACGATTTCGTTCACGTTAAGCTCGTGCTTCAGGAGCAGGTTAAATATCCTGAGGCGCGTCTCGTCGGCAAGGGCTTTCAGTTGGGAAAGTAGTTTCATTGTTATATATAAAGATATATTGATATAGTAATATAATTGGATGATATCGTCAATAAAAAGTGATAATCGAATAGAAAAAATTTTAAACATGGGGATAGTTATCCATCCAAAATGGTCATAATTATTGTTGTGTATATCTTTACAGCTGTTATTGCATACCGACGGCAAGCCCCCCATGCGCAAACAGGCACACCCAGAACGCATCTCCCTGTAAAATGATTGATATAATCACACCTCAGCCAGATACTAAAAGAACCACAGGAGGAACACCCATGTCAGACGCTATGATTCAGAAAAAATATCATATGCTGCCGCCGGGAAGCATCCGGAAGGTGCTCGCACTCCAGGCAAGCCCACGGAACGAGACTACGAGCAAAACCGAAGTTTTCCTCCAGGCTTTCCTTGAAGGGTGCGCCTCGGCGGGCGCTGTCACGGAGACGGTATATCTCCGGAAAAAGAAAATCGCTCGGTGCACGGGATGCTTCACCTGCTGGACCAAAACCCCAGGCGTATGCATCCATAAAGACGATGTGGCCGATATCATGAAGCTGGAAGACGGGGCCGATCTCGTGGTCTACGCCTATCCCCTGTATCACTTCGGCATCATCTCTCTTCTGAAGCAGTATATCGAGCGAACCCTTCCGCGCGCCAATCCGCAACTCATCCTCCGCGACGATGGTGAAACGACGCACCCCCTGCGCGAGGGCTTCAAGGACGCGCATCACGTGGTCGTCATGGGTGTCTGCGGATTCCCGGAGGTGAGCCATTTCGGCGCGGCGTCGATGCATCTGCACTATCTGTCGAACGCGACCGGCGACAGGGGGCTCAATATCGTGGCGGAGCTGTATCGCCCCGCTTCCGAGGCGCTGAACCTGCCTTTTTACAAAGAGGAGAACGAGCGGGTACTGGGCGCGACCAGGGATGCCGGCAGGCAGGTAGTGGAGAAGGGGACGATAGAACGGCGCCTGGTGGATGAGATCGCCGAGGTGAAGCTCGATATTCCCGCTTTCCGTGAACAGGCGAACGCGGCCTGGGACCATTGCGTCAGGACGGCAATTACCCTTCCGGAATTCCAGGACCAGATCCTGGGTAGAAAGCCGCGCTAGAACCCGAAGCCCACGGGCTCGATGTTGGAATGGATTTCCACGGAATAGCCGTATTCCGGCGAACGGAAGCTCGAGAACCGGATGCGGTAAAGTCCTGGATTGAGCTTTTTCAGCGGGTCGAGCGAATCGGTGCAGATGACGATGGTATGGCTGCTGTTCCAGCGGGTGTCGAAGTTCCTTCCGAATTCGTAAAAGATGGTCTTGTCGCCGGTGCGGAAGCGGTCGATATCTATGATCTTCTCGACGATATAGTAGGTGTTCACTTCCCGGGTGACGGTTTCCTTGAGGGTATCCTCACGAATCTCTGAAACGAAGGATATCTTGACGCATTTTTCCGGCTTTTTGATATTGAAAAACAGCTGGTAGGTGGTATCTCCGGCTATTTTCTGATCCGATATCTGTGATTCTCCCGAGATGCCTTTCCTGGCGCTTACATGGCGATATTCCCCGGGGCTTCCCAGTGTGCCACAAGCCAAGCTCGCGGAAAGAAGGGTGATAGTTATCCACTTTATCATGTGAATCATACCGTAGTCGTGGGAGGATACTCCGGTTTTTAGGGAGCCTGGTAAAATATACTTGCCTCAAATGGCGTAAATACTACTAATTGCACCGTTATTATTGTCAATGAGATATTATAATGCCGTTCCACCTCCCGATTGGGCCCCGGGCCCTGGAAATATAAGCGAAATACGAGAAAAAATTCAGAGCGTTACGATACTACAATGTACCTGAAGTCCATAGACCTCTTCGGATTCAAGTCCTTCCCCGAGAAAACCAGGATCGAGTTCGGGCAAGGCATCACCGTAATTGTGGGACCCAACGGCTGCGGGAAGTCGAATATCGTGGACTCCATGCGCTGGGTCCTCGGGGAGAAACAGGCCAAGGCAATCCGCGGCGCGAAGATGGAGGACGTGATCTTCACCGGCACGGAATCTCGCAAGGCCCTGTCCCTCGCCGAGGTGTCCATCACCATCGACAACACCGGGAGCATCCTGAGTTTCGATTCGCCCTCGGTCACTGTGACGCGCAGGCTTTTCCGCGACGGCGAGTCGGAGTATCTCATCAACAAATCCCCCGTGCGCCTCAAGGACATCGACCAGCTCTTCATGGACACCGGCATCGGCAAGTCGAACTACTCCGTGATGGAGCAGGGGAAGATCGACCTCATCCTCTCGTCTGCCGCCGAGGATAGGCGCTACATCTTCGAGGAGGCGGCGGGCATATCCAAGTACAAGCTTCAGAAAAAGGAGTCGCTCAGGAAGCTCCAGGATACCGGGGTGAATCTGGAGCGCATCAACGACATCATCGGCGAAATCGAGCGCGAGAAGGACCTCAAGGCAAAGCAGGCCGAAAAGACGAAGCAGTACCTGGCGATGAAGGCCGAGCTCGGCGAGAACGATATACGATACAATCTTATCAAATATCGCGAGCACCAGGGACGGCGTGAAAAGCTCAACGAGGACCTGGAGCGCCTGAAGAAACAGCGCGAGGAGATATCGGCGCGGGTTTCGCGGATATCGGCGGAAAATGAGCAGGACGAAAAGCAGAAGAACGATATTCAGCTCGAGCTCTTCGAACTCGATAAGGAGCTCCACACCTACCGCATCCGCATAGAGGACATAGATTCGCGAACGGTGAAGAACCGCAAGGAGATCGAGAACCAGAGGGTGCGCCGTGAGGCGATAGAGAGGAACATCCGGGAGCGCGGGGAAAACCTGGAACGGCTTGCGGTTGAGAAGAAAAAGAATGAAGAATCCGGCGTGGAGATCAGAAACCGGATCAGCGATGACAGAACAAAGCTCGAATCGTTCATCGAAACCCGTCGCAGGAAGGTGGAATCGATAAAGAATTCCAGGGCGAAGATAGAGGAAAACAGGGGCAGCATTGCCGGGGCGGAAACCCGGCTTGCCGCTCTGCGAGAGGAGCTCGAGGTGGTGGTGCGCCGGCTCGTTGACGCAATCGAAAAGCGGAAGGCGGAACTCGCCGGTTCCGAGACGGAACGGCAGGAGGTGCGCGCGAGGCTTGGGGGCGCCCTGGAAACTGCGGCAGTTGCGGTGTCGGGGGCACTTGAGAAATGTGAGTCCGGTGACGCGGCCGGGGCCGCGGCGCTGCTCCGCGGCGTTGACATGGCGGCGCTATCGCGCGACCTTGCGCTGTTCGAAGGCTTCGAGGACGGATTCCGCTCAATTCTCTTCGACCGGACCGGCATTCACGCGGAGAAGGAAACCCTGGACGGCAAGATAAAGTACGAGTCCGGGTTTATCGGCGACCTGCGCCAGCAAAACCTTGATCTGGAGGAATTCATCCGCAACGAGCAGACGGAACTCGATGACGTTAAGGAGATGATAACCCGGGTGGAGAAGGATCTCTCCCGGAATGAGACGGAAAAGGCCTGGATCGAGAAGCATATGGAGAACCTCAACCGTCAGATGGCGGATGTGGAGAAGCAGATTGAGAACTACCGCGAGGAGTCCCGCAGATGCGACACTGTCATCGCCACCTGCGAGAAGGAAATCCGCGAGTGGGAGTCCAACCTGGTGCAGTTCGGCGAGAAGACCGAGACTCTGAATAAAAACATCCGCGACCTGGCGGAGAAGCGCACAGGTATCGATTCGAAGATTGAGGGCAGAAAGGATGTGTCGCGCAAGGACATGGAAAACCTCAAGCGGATAGTGGAGCGCATCGGCGATCAGGATAAAAATATCATCGAGATGAACTTCCGGATCGACAGAATAGAGGAGTATCTCTGGACAGAATACGAGAAGCGCGTATCGGACATCAAGGGCGTTTCCGTGGACAAGCTGGAACAGTCGGATCTGCTAAAAAACATTCAGGACGTTAAGAAACGCATCCAGGATTTGGGTCCCATCAACAACCTTGCCATCGAGGAGTACCGCGATTTAAAAAAACGCTTCGAGTACTACGTCACTCAGCGCAAGGACATCGAGAAGGCGAGGGAAGACATCCTGTCAGTCATCGAGGAGATAAACAGCACCTCGATCGAGATGTTCATAAAGACATTCAAGGGGATACAAAAGAACTTTTCGGAAATATTCAAACAGCTCTTCGAGGGCGGCGAGGCGAACATAGAGCTTGTCGACCCGGAGAATGTGCTGGAAAGCGGCATCGAGATATTTGTCCGGCCTCCGGGCAAGAAGCTCAAGAATATCAGCCTGCTCTCCGGTGGGGAAAGGGCGATGACCGCCATCGCGCTGCTTTTCGCCACGTACATGGAGAAGCCGTCGCCTTTCTGCTTTCTTGACGAGATCGACGCTCCTCTGGACGAGGAGAATATCGGGCGGTTCGTGAAAATGCTGCGCGAGTTTTCAAAGAAGACACAGTTCATCATCGTCTCGCACAACAAGAAGACCATGAGCACCGGCGAGGCGCTTTACGGCATCACCATGTCAGAGCCCGGGGTGTCGCGCATCGTTTCCCTGAAGATGGAAAAGATGGAGCGGAAGTCGGGATAGGGTGTTATCCGTCCACCAGCCTTTCGGGGATTCCCCAATATAATTTCCAGCATACTACATCTCCCACCATTTCACAGCTAAGCACATAGTTGCTGCAGGGATAACTATCACCATGATTGCCAATTAATATACGGATTAGCTTCCGCAGATATTTCCTGATCGCTTCGGCGAGCAGGAAAGAGACAGACATCTTGCATATTTTTCTTAAATCTATGGAGTATTCATAACTACCGGCGGGGAAGCGGATGTGAAGTGTTTTCCATTTGCTTTTATCGCTTTCTCGATCCTGGTATTTGACCCGACTGGCGAATTTAATGAATTTTTCCGGGTTCCATTTTCTGTGGGCTTTATCAATCATTTTAAGAAGACACAATGCGAGATAATTGCAGCTCACATTACAGTGTACGGATGCTGTGAACATTTCTTCCAATAATATAATATGGACGTTGACGGTTGTTCTTACGGACATGGGATCTCCATTTTTTTTGTATTCAATCTCACCAATGAGTACGATACCAGCCCGTTAAACATGAAATATTTTCTCTCTACCCGCTAAAATAGTGGATAGTTATCCCCATAAAATGACTAATTAGCGGTCGTAATTATGGATTATGTCGCATAAATTCTGCTTGACAGCCAGTGGGCTAGATGATAGATTATCATCAAGGGGGATAACTATCCCTCAAGGGGATTTTCTAACGCGCATAGGAGGGTGCGGAAATGAAGATATCGGTAGAAAACATACTCGGATCGGCACAGAAAATCGCGGGCAAGCGTCACGAGGACGAACAGGGAGGAGAGGGCCGCGGCAGGGAAGTGCGATCCGATTCTGTTAACATAGAAAACCGCATCAACACCAGATTGGCCACCATCCAGACCGAGCTGCGAGATCTGCAGCACTCTCTTACACGCAACCAAATAATTAGCGATGGCATTGGCCGTCTTGGGGAAGACTTTGCCCGTGGGGGTGCTGGCGCGGCGAAAATCCTGGACGAAACCCGATTTGATGGCACCACAGTGCTCCGCGCCTTCGTGGGGGATCACCCGGACCTCCGGACCCTGGACGCCGCGCGGGATCGCGTGGATAAACTCATGGGGGATGATATCGCCCGCCTCCGGAGACTCCAAGTGGAGGCTGAGAACATGTTGGCAGCCGGCGCCCGTGGTGAATCCGCTATAGATGAGCTCATGGTTGGTATCGAACGCTCTCTTTCGAAGGCCGATACCGGCACCCTGGCACGTGTATCCACACTTAACGCCGATACGGTGCGTCGTTTGGTGAGGTAGCGGGTGTCAAGAGGGGATAATTTGCATCCTAAAGTGATCTATTATAGATAATTGGTCAATTTAGAGGGATAACTATCCACATTGATTGTCGATGAATGTCGTTATTTGAGCCAAATAACAAAAACAAACCTATAGTCTATCAGAGCTCTCAATTGCTTTCGTACAATACAATAAATTACGATCTGAGTTGTTCCCCTGATTAATATCTCCATGGCATGGTCCTGTCATACTATCTATTCAAAATTTCATAACGCAATTCACTACTCGGTACAAAAAATGTGAAAAAACAATTGACTAGGGCTTTTTTTTCACCTATATTACTTGGGTTGGTATCATCAGAGGGATAGTTATCCACCTGGTGTTCTTTCCGCTATCTCTGTGAAGATTATGGGACCGCGGAAACCATGTGAAAACATGGAAGAAGAGGCACAAAACGGGCGCTGAATGACGGGACGCACTGCCATATCTGTTTCCCGGAAGGCGGGACGCGAGTTTCGCAATATTTCAAAAAATCTTTTCGGAGGATTGTATGAGAGCTCTGGTGATTTTTCTTTTTGTTCTTGGCGCGGTTGCCTTCATGGCGAGCTGCGGGAGTGAGGTGACGGAAGTGGCGTGGAAGAATGCAGGTGGTAGTGATGGTAATATTACTGATATTACTTGGAATATGGGTGAAGCAACTTGGAGTAGTAAATATTCGCCAGGCGGTGTGCCGAGTGAGTCGAAGGAAGTCGCATCATCAACAGGAAGGGTTGAC
>JAGODF010000093.1 GCA_017998375.1 Spirochaetota bacterium | reverse complement strand
ATCCGCGCCGACATGGTGGAAAGCTCCACCTTCACGCCGCTGGCCGTCAAGCACCAGGTACAGTCGGTTCCCATGACGGTGATCAACGAGACGCAGAAGCTGGTGGGGGCCCAGTCCCTGGAGAAGCTCGTCGAGGTGATGGAGAAGCTTTAGTCGTGTCATTCCCGCGCAGGCGGGAATCCATTGGCTATGGTTAGATTAAGATACATACCTGTATTCCTTTTCCCACCATCGTTGCTCCTGGCGAACGACATGTCAGGAATCGCGTTCCTGATTTTTTTCTGGCCACTGGAGATTGTGCTCTGCCTCATGTTCATCGCCATGCTGGCGTACTGCGCCAGGGCTCTTCCGCGCGTGAACGCCGGGAAAAAGCATGTCGTCATCGGCATGCTGTTTCTGGCGTTCAGCGTCGCGGCCGGCGTCCTGTTTCCCTGGCTGGTATCGATGAACGGTGCCGCGCAGACGCATCCGGGCATTGTTACTGTCACCGTGGGACCGGTCATCGCGCTTTCGGTGCTCACCGCGGTTGCGTCGCTCGTGCTGGTGGTGAGGGCGCGGGGAAGGTGAGGGGGAACTGCATATGCATACACGGTGATGGTTACGTGAAAGGATAAGATGCTCGTAGCTTCCCCTGTCATCCGCCTGATATAAGCTTTAATAGCTCCCGTGCGGCAGCATCGGGACCCGACTGTTCCCACCCGGGAATACCGAGCCTGGTCCGAATCTGCCCCACGAAGGCCCCAGTATTGAAGAGGGCATCGAAGTATGTCCTGGCGATGGCGTCGTGTTCCCGGCGGTATTGGGGCGGCCCGAAGATGTTGGCGAAATAGGAGTGGGCGATACCCTTCGATGCCGTGGTGCCCTTGCTCATGACGGTGCCCTCCCTGAATACGGCAAGGGCTTCCTCCGGTGATGAGAACCGCTCGATCACAGGATGCTCCTCGTCTACCTCCTCGTAGTTGTTTGCGTAGAAAACGTATTCCACGCCATGCCCCAGGTTGATCTCGTCAATGGTGGATACGGGGAGCACCAGGCGGGTGTTGGTTTTCCCCGGACTCATAATGATGGAGCGGTCGATGCGGCGGAAGGCGAATCCCGGGGTGATGTCGTCAAGGCGGATGAAGGCCCCGATCTCCGTGCCGTATCCCAGGACCTTCCCGTCCGGTGAGATGTCCAGGGACCCCATGTCGTCGGCGACGATCACCAGGTCACGGATCATATCGTCGCCCAGGACGCGGAACGCCTCGATGGTCTCCGATTTTCCCGCACCGGAATCGCCTATCATCAAGACCGTCGCTTCGATGCCCCCCTTTATGAATATCTGGTAAAGAGCCCCGTGAAACGGCATCCGGCCCTGCTGTATCATCCTTGCGTTGTGGAGCGTCAGCATCATCTTTTTCAGGTAGCCGAAATATCCGTACTCATCACGGTCCGGGCAGGCACCGACGAAGATATCATTCGATTCGTCATAGTGGAAAACCGTGGGGTACTCTGCCAGACCGTCCAGGGAGTTCCCGGGGACGCCGAATAAGTACACCGCGTCGGGACGCCTCCCCAGGTCCTCGTCGCGGGCGATCTCGAAGAGGTTGCAGAGGGTGAAACCGAGATCGAAGAACGGTTCGCTGAAGTAGACGTGCATCAGCATGGGACCCACCAGTGCGGGGAAGCAGAGCCATCGCCCGGGATCAAACTCGGCGTATTCCAGCGGATTGACGTCGATTTTCACGAAGCGCCCGGCGCGCTTGTTCATCGGGGGATCGAAGATGAGAGTGGGGTAAAGGAGCACCTGGCGCAGGATCCGCGCTTCCCCGAGGACACGCCGGTACTTCTCCGGGAGGTTGATCTCCCCACGCCGGCAGACCGCCGCGATTTTGGCGCCTGCCGATAGCTGACGGTACACCAGGGGATGGGACCCGGTAATGTTTTCGCGGATTACCCGGTAAGCTGTGCGCACCATGTCGGTGAACTGCTGGACCTGTCGAGTGAAATAGCGGTACGACGGGGAACCGTCGCCTGCTCCGTCGTCGTCCATAATGAGATAGCGTTCAAAACCGCGCCAGTAGTCGTAAAGGTGCATTACGAACTTGTTCATGAGAGACGGATTTTCGAGAAGGGAGGACGCCCCCTTCACGGTATCCACCACGCGTGATGCATCGAGCTTTGCAAGGTACTGCAGGGTTTCCGTGAGGACCGCGATATCCTCATCGTCTACGTTTTCCGGATCATGGAAAATTCCAAGAAGCAGGGAGCGTTTCCTCTTTAGCTCCTCCACGCAGTCCTGTACTATTTCCCTGAAGACTTCGCTGGCAAGGACCTCGTCCACGGAATCGCAGAGCCTTCCCCCTGTGTAGAGTATGATTTTCTTTTTGAATATCGAAATATCCATGGTCCCCTCCCCCGCGACAGTGTGGTATGCATCGATTCTTACTATAGAAAAGTGCTTCCATCCCGGAGCTCGCGTGCCTCATCCTCCCCCTTTTTATCAAGGATACATTTGATCCTTACATGGGAAAATGTTACGCAAGGTTGATGATCGTGTCAATGATAATGTGGGGTATCATTCTCAACATTTTCTTGACAATAGGATTTTGCCATACTATTATACGGCAAATCGCATAGTGCAATAAGAAATATATCAGCGATGCGCCCTTCTCGCGAGATCTCTGGCGTTCCTGGATATCTGAAAACTCACTATAAGGTCAGCACATGAAAAAATTCTCAACGGCAATAATCCTGTTATTACTCGTTTCCCGAGGTTTTCCAGCGGAACAGGCCACTGACGCTCCCGGTGCCGCGGCGCACCTGGGGAAGGACTCTATTGAATCAAGTAAAACCAAGGATAGTGCACCTTCACTGAAGGGAACTGCCGTCATCTTCGAGGGAAAAAAACTGCTCAGGGTCCATTCCAATCTCGGTCCCTTCTCTCCCCAACAGAGGGCCGCGGCGATTTCTTCACGGCTGAAGGCCATCAGGGACGCGAAGTCCTTCGAAAGCGATAAACTTATAGTAATCTCTTCGGAATTCACCACGGACATCATTTACAACAGCGCCATTATCATGTCCATCACCCCGGCGGACGCAGAAGCGGAAGGTACCAATGCCGGGGATCTCGCGACGGGATATGCCGAACGAATAAAAGAGATCCTGAAAGTCCAGCCCGTACTCACCATCGTCAACCGGCCCTCGGACATCTACACGTTCTTCGTCGACCATCGCGACGTCATAATCAAGTCGGTCATTGTCATGGGAGCGTTCATGCTGCTCCTCATCATCCTGATTTTTTTCTCCAAGGTCTTCGCAAGGATTTACGCAGCCGTTGAAAGCAGGAAAGGAACAAGCTTCAGGCCCATCATTGTCAAGGGGAGCGAGATTATCAGCGACGAAACCGTAGTCTCCACGATCGTGCTGTTCGTTCGCGGAGTAAGGCTCGCCCTGACAATTGGGCTTCTCTACGCCTTCATCTCCGTGGTATTCATGCTTTTCCCCTGGGCGAAATCACCGGCGATCAAGGGCATTATCAAGGGGGTGCTCCTGACGGTCCTGACGGCGGCCGTGGGGATCGGCATCTACAAGACCCTGAAGATGGCGATGGATCTTTTACGAAACAACATTGCCAAGTGGAAAGGAGGCCTCATCAGGCCCGTGAAGCTCAAGACCGTCGACATTCTGACCGAGGACCAGATAGTCGAGATACTCAAGAAGGCGGTGCTCTTTTTCCAGGTGGCCGTTAATCTCTTTCTATTGTACATTTTCATCCCCATCGTCTTCAGTTTCTTCGAGTTCACGAGTACCTGGGCGGACACCCTCTTTGGGTACATCCTCTCACCCCTGAAGACCATGGCTTCTTCATTCATAGGATTTCTTCCCAACCTTTTCTTCATCGCCGTCATTATCCTGGCGAACCGCTACCTGGTAAAGCTCACGAGGCTCGTCTTCGACGAGATCGCCGAGGGCAACATCAGGCTCCCCAACTTCCACCGCGACTGGGCCGACCCGACCTACAAGATCGTCCGGAGCCTCATCATCATCTTCACCCTCATCGTGGTGTTCCCGTACCTCCCGGGCTCCCAGTCCGAGGCGTTCAAGGGCGTTTCCATCTTCCTCGGCATACTCTTCTCCCTCGGGTCGACCTCGGTGATCGCCAACGTGGTAGCGGGGACCATCCTCACCTACATGTACGCCTTCAAGCTCGGGGACCGCGTGAAGATAGGCGACACCACGGGTGACGTGATAGAAAAAACTCTCCTGGTAACCAGGATCAGGACCATCAAGAACATTGTTATCACCATTCCAAATTCAATCGTGATGGGGAGCCACATCATTAACTACAGTACGTCGGCGGCCCGTGAGGGGCTGATCCTTCACTCCACGGTGACACTGGGTTACGATGTACCGTGGAGAAAAGTGCACGAAGTCCTCAAGGCGGCTGCCCTCGCAACGGCGAACGTGAAGAAGGAGCCCGCCCCCTTCGTCCTCCAGACGAGCCTGGACGATTTTTACGTGAGCTACGAGATCAACTGCTACACCGACAATCCCGGCGTGATGGCAAGGACCTACTCGGAGCTCCACCAGAACATCCAGGACAAGTGCAACGAGGCGGGAATCGAGATTCTCTCGCCGCATTACGCCGCGGCCCGCGATGGAAACGCCACGACCATTCCCGCCGGCTACATTCCCGCCGGCTACGAAGCGCCCCCATTCGCCGTGAAGATAGTAGAGAAACTGTCGGGAACCGGTGGGATGAAAGAGGAACGCAAAAAACGAACTGAAAACAAACGGGAATTAAACAGGCCAACGCGGTAAGGATACATTAAATAGACAGAGAAAAGCTTGCTGAAGGGCTTTCCAATAACTACCGGTCTACATGAAATGCGAATGGTGGAGAAAATTACGTAAAGCCTGCGGCGTTTAAGGATGAAAAAAGTTCATGCCAGGTCACAGGTTCAACGACCGTTGAGGACGTCCAGTGCATCGCTACCTTCGAACCAGCGGTGGGACCGAATCCTTCCCTTTCCGTCCGTTTTCACTTCAAGCACGCCGCCCCAGGAAAGGCGATAGCGATATAACTCCACCCCATCGCCGGCGCTTCGTTGCGATAGCGGCTCGATGCCGAAGCCATGGGGCCACCCTTCCTCCAATGCCTCCGTTAACAGACGTCCCGGTTTCAGGAATTTCCGCCCCCGGCGGTGGTGTTCTTCCGGAACCTGGAACCCGTAGTGACGAAGAATCTCCTCCGCCTGGTCCCCCTGCAGAAGTTCCACGCTTTCAATCCGGTCCTGCCGTACCGTGATTTTTGCCACGGAGCCGGTTCCGTGCTGGATCCACGTCTCACCGTGAACTTCGCGGAGCAGATGCCAGAAGCGCATGGCCTCGGGGTCCTTCCGGATGGAGGACCATATGTTCCCGGGGCGGAAAAGCTCCCGGAAATCCCGAAGATCGCCATTTTCAAGCGTGAAGGGCATGCGCGTATGGGAGTCTCATCAAACCGGTATCCCTCCCGGAAATGCTCGACGATATTGCACAGCTTCCATCAACAATGCCGCCGGTTTTTCATTATAGGTGATGATATCATCCGGGTCAACGAAATGTTTTCATCAAAATAATAGGGGAATCTACCATGACAATTATAGCTGTATCACTACGAGACAATTATTCTTTAACCCATTCTATTGTATCCGGTTGTCGCTATCTTTATACTATCTGCCCGGATCGCTTTCCGGGTTGCCCCGGCAAAGATCGCTGAAAACCGGGCGGGGAGGATGTCATGGGTGATATAGAGGATTGGAAGTACAAACAGAAGCTGATAACTCCGGAACAGGCAGCCAGGTTGGTGAAATCCGGGGACTTCGTCTTTTACGGCGAATTTGCCCTTTTTCCGGAGGCCATTGACGAAGCGCTTTCGAAGAGGGTCAACGAACTGGAAAAAGTGGATATAAGAAGCGTCTGCTTCACGAAGGTTCCGATGGTCTCGCGTGTGGATCCGGAACGAAAGCACTTTCTGCTCAACGACCACCACTTTGGAGTGGTATCACGCCGGCTTTACGATGATGATCTCTGCGACTATATCCCCATCACCTATCACGAGGGGCCGAGAATACTGAAAAAATACAGGGAGTGCGACATATTTTTCATCAGTACGGGCCCCATGGACCCGAGGGGATATTTCAATTTCGGCATGGCCAATTCCGTGACACCGGCCATCATCAGTAAAAGCAAAAAGATCGTCGTCGAAATAAACGAGAACATCCCCTACTGCCTTGGCGGCAACCAGGAGTCCATTCATATTTCCCGGGTAGACCATGTCGTCGAGGGGAAGAACCTTCCCCTGGTGGAGGTCCCGGCAATGCCCGCGTCCGAAACGGACGTGACCATCGCCGGGCATATAATGAAGGAACTGGAGGACGGGTGCTGCCTCCAGCTGGGAATCGGGGGGCTGCCAAACGTCGTTGGTTCTCTCATAACGAAAAGCGATCTCAAGAACCTCGGAATCCATTCAGAGATGCTGGTCGATTCATGCGTTGACCTCTATGAATCTGGACATGTCAACGGGTCAAGGAAGGACATCGACAAGTACAAGATGTCGTACACGTTCGCGCTGGGCACGAAAAAACTGTACGACTTTCTCAATCACAATCCCACCTGCGCTTCCTATCCGGTGAACTACATAAACGACCCGAGAATTATCGCGCTGAATCCGGGATTCATCGCAATTAACAACGCCATCGAGGTTGATCTCTTCAGCCAGGTGTGCTCCGAATCCGTCGGTACCATGCACAAAAGCGGCACCGGCGGCCAGCTGGACTTCATCTCCGGGGCCTTCCATTCCCACAGGGGCAAGGGATTCATCTGTCTCAGTTCGACGATCACCGACCGGGATGGAACCGTCCGTTCGAGGATCGTACCGACGCTCAGGGAAGGGTCCATTGTAACAGTGCCGCGTTCCATTACGCACTATGTCGTTACGGAATTCGGCATAGCCCAGCTGAAGGGAAAATCAACACGCGAGCGCGCGGAGGCGCTCATTAACATTGCGCACCCGCGGTTCAGGGACGAGCTGATACAAAGCGCGCAGAAGATGAAGATATGGAGCAGGACAAGCGGCATTGCATGAAGTGGAGTGTGGAGCCCGGTTCCTGCCGGATGTTCCCCGGTCCTCCTGGCGCGGGGGATGGCTGATCTTCGTTGCCAATCCCGGTTACACCATGCTGGCGTGAAAACGCCTTGAGCTGTCTGTTCACTTCGCCAGCCCGCTCAGCTTCACGTACAGCTTCTGGTATTCCCCCGTCGCCGGAGACAGGTCCAGCGCCATGCCGCAGAACTTCAGCGCCTCGTGGAATTCCTTCTGGCCCGCCAGAAGCTCCGCGAGCCGGTAGAGCGTGTTGTGCCGGAAGCTCGCCTGGGAGAACGATATCGCCGGGTCCGTGACCGCTTTTGTCCAGGTCTCGCGCGCCTTCTTCACTTCCTTCTGCGCAATGTAAATCCTTCCCAGCAGGTTGTAATATCGTCCATCCTTCGCGAGAGCGATCGCTTCATTGAGAAGTCTCACGGCCTCGGGGTACTTTTTCTTCGACGAGGAGATGAGCGACATGTTACCCAGGAAGAGCGCCTTCGTCGCAGGGTCCTTCGCGAGCGCCAGCCCCCTGGACCAGTACCGTTCGGCAATGGCGTCCTGGTACTTCAGGTAGAAAATGTTTCCCAGCCCGTTGTAGACCATGGGATTGTGCGGGTCCAGCTTCATCGCGACGGAAAAGTCGTTCAGGGCGTCGGTGTCCTGCTTCAGGGCCATGCTGGCCATGCCGCGGTGATAGCGGAGCATCGCGCCGGCGGGGTCCGCGTCCAGGGCCTTCGTCGCCAGGGCGTGGGCGTCGGCGGCGCGCTCCTGCGAGTAAAGGAGCGACTGCACCTGCGCGGTCATCGCCGCGGTGTCGGGTGCGCGGTCGCCTCCCATGATACCGCAGGAGAGAATACACGCCGCGAACGCGACGCAGGCCGGGAAAAAAATCATCATGCTCTTCATGTCGTTGTATCACCCTGCAATTAAAATTTCACTGGTTACTGTCATTCCCGCGAAGGTGGGAATCCAATCGTACAGTGCCGTGGATTCCGGCATTCCGCTTCGCTGCAGCCGGAATGACAGGTTTGCATTTAAGATAACCATCATGTGACGAGCAGTCAATAACTTCTTGATTATTTGCCACTTCGATGGATGATGGATGGCGATACCACGCCGGGGGGCCGATATGAAACCACTCTCATTGCTGACGCTGGCCGCGCTGTTCGTCGCGCTCTCGTGCGCGAAAACTCCATCCGGGCCTATGCAGGCGCTGGATTCCGTGAAGGAGCTTTTCGCAGCGCAGAAATACGCGGAGGCCGCGGCGCATTTCACGCCGGGAACCAGGGGCGCCCTGCAGGAGCTGGAGCGCGTGTCGCCCGGCGCCCGGGACGCGGGCTACGGGTTCGCGGCGCTCTTCGCGGGAGGTTCCGAGTGGGAGGTCGTCGAAAGCGACGTGAAGGGAGATGCCGCGACGGTGAAGGTGCGGTACACGCGCCATCCCGTTGAGAATTACAAGGGCAACGAGATAGCCTTCCGGCTGAAAAGCGAGGGCGGCGCGTGGAAACTGGACATGCAGAGCGAGGTGGATGCGGCGGTCAGGGAGTCGGGCGCGGCGAAATGAGCGCCATTAGTACATGGAGATGCCGAGGTTGAGGATGATATCGTCGCGGAGCTCCAGCGCCTGCTGGTCCTGTGGCGCGATCTTCAGGTAGTTGAGGCAGGAGATGTACGCCATGAAGAGGTCGCCCATTTCGTAGTAGAGGTTGATGATGTTCATATGCGTCTCGCCGATCTCCGGGTCGAGGGCCAGGGAGCGCGTGTAGTAGTAGATGGCCTTCTCGTAGGCGCAGATCTCCCAGTAGACGCCCGCCAGGTTCGCG
The DNA here is from genome assembly GCA_017998375.1 of Spirochaetota bacterium. Taxonomy (GTDB): domain Bacteria; phylum Spirochaetota; class UBA4802; order UBA4802; family JAGODF01; genus JAGODF01. The sequence continues at coordinate 3,722 of JAGODF010000093.1, read as the reverse complement.
AGGATGATGGCGTCGTCCGGGTAGGTCTGGACCGCCTTCTCCAGGAACGCCACCGACGACTTGAACCTTCCCATCTCGCAGAGCGATATGCCGATGCCGTTGAGGATGTCTGGATCGGTGCCGTTGAGCTTCACGCCTATGTTGAACAGCTCGAACGCCTTGCGGTACTGTCCGATGTCGACGTATTCGTAGCCGAAGTCGATGAGGCTGTAGCGGTCCTTCCGGAAGATGCTGAGCTCCTCGGAGGTGAGGATCTTTTTCAGCCGCTCGTTGTATCTCTTGATGTCCTTCATGTGCGTGTACGGGCGCGTCACTTCCCGGCGCCTGATTGGATCATGATTTTGTATTTCCGAAATTGTCAATACTATTTGATGGATTTTTTTATTGGCGGAACGCGGAGGTTTTTTCATGCGCCCGGGAATATCTGATTGACGGGCGCGGAAAATTTCGGGTACATTAAAAACGGAGGAGCCGCCATGGAAAAAATATTCTATCCCGAGTCGATAGTCATTATCGGCCTCTCGCCGAAACCGAACAACATCCCCCGCATGATACTGGAAAACCTGCTTCGCTGGGGATACCGCGGCCGCATTTTCGGCACCAACCCGAGGAGCGAATACCCGCACGTGGACGGCATCAAGATGTACAAAAACATCGAGGACCTGCCGGAAGTGCCGGACCTGGCGGTCTGCCTCATACCGGCGAAGTTCGTGCCGGAGTACGTGGATGCCTGCGGAAAGTTCGGCATCAGGCGGATGGCCATCCCCACCGGCGGCTTCTCCGAGTTCGGCGGCGAGGGGAAGAAACTCTCGGACCTGCTCCTCCAGACGGCGCGGAAGCACGGCATACGGTTCGTGGGCCCCAACGGCATCATGGTGGCCAACACCACCAACGGGCTCTGCCTGCCGTTCGTGCCGCTTTTCCGGCCCCCCAAGGGAGGCATGTCGATAATCACCCAGAGCGGCGGCGTGGGCCTCATGATGTGGAACCTGATGATGGACGAGCACATCGGCATGGCGAAGTTCGCCAGCATAGGCAATAAGCTCGACCTGGACGAGGTCGATTTTCTGGAGTACCTGGGCAATGACCCGGAGACAGAGATCATCTGCATGTACCTGGAGAGCGTGGTGCGCGGGCGCGACATGGCCGCGATGGCGCGGAAGATCGGGAAGCCCGTGGTGGTCTACAAGTCGAACACAACCAGCGCGGGGAAAAAGGCGGCCATGAGCCACACTGACGCGCTCTCCAACGACGAGGACATCATCGACTCCGCCTTCGAGGACGCGGGCATCATCCGCATCCGCAACTACAGCGACTTCATGGCCGTGGCCAAGGCCTTCCAGATACCGCCCATGAAGGGGAAGCGCATCATGGTGATGAGCCCCGCCGGCGGATTTTCGGTCATAGGCGCGGACCTCTGCGAGGAGTCCGGGTTCGAGTTCGCGAACCCGGGCGAGGAGTTCTACAGGAGCCTGCAGGACTTCGCCAACGCCGGCGTCATCAAGTTTTCCAACCCGCTGGACATGGGAGACATCTACGACCCGCAGATGGTGGCCCACGTGGTGGTCTCGGTGATGCACAACGAAAACGTGGACGGGGCGATCATCATCAGCCAGCGGCCCAAGATGCCGGAGGGGCCCAACGTCTTCTATGACATGTTCCTCACCGACCTCTCCAAGGAAACGTACGGCGCCATCCTCTCGTCCGGCAAGCCGCTGGGCGTCTGCCTCTACGGGCTGGCTGGATACATGCACCAGGTGAAGCAGAACGTAAACTTTCCCATCTTCAACAGCCCCGAGGAGATGGTGCGCGCCCTGGCGTTCCAGCGCGACTATCACGCGAAGAAGCGGGAAGCGGCGGTGGATTCACCCGAGATCATCGACATCGCGGCGGCGAAGGGCTGGCTGGGGAAGCGGGGCGATATCATAGGCGAGGAAGCGCTGGAGCTGTTGAAGATCTGCGGCCTGTCGGTCGCGGAATCGCGCGTGGCGAAAAGCGCCGACGAAGCAGCGAAGTTCGCCGGCGAGTTCGGCTTCCCGGTGGTGATGAAGGTGGTATCGCCCGACGCGCTCCACAAGACCGACGCCGGCGGCGTCATGGTGGGCGTGAAGGACGCTGACGGCGCGAAGAACGCATTTGAAACGATTCGGAAGAACCTCGAGAACTACAAGAAGGGCGCGCGCTTCGAGGGCGTGCGCGTCCAGAGGATGCTGGGCGACGGCCACGACATGTTCATCGGCGGGAAGTTCGATGTCTCCTTCGGCCCGGTGGTGGTCTTCGGCTTTGGCGGGATCTTCGTCGAGGTGTTCGGCGACGTGGCCAGCGCTGTCTGCCCGGTGAGCCGCGACGACGCGCGCAGGAAGCTCGAGCGTCTGAAATCGTACCGGATGCTGAAGGGATTCCGCGGCATGCCGCCGGCGGACGTCGACGGTTACGTCGACGCTATCGTCAGGGTCTCGCGGCTCCTGGCGGCGTGTCCGGAAATCAAGGAACTGGACGTGAACCCGCTCCGCCTGCTCGCCGACGGCTCCGGGACCTGCGCCCTGGACGCGCGCATGAGGGTGGAGCGATGATCCTCGAAAGATCGTGCGGGATACTCCTGCACATCACAAGCCTCCCGGGGAAGTACGGTATCGGGACCCTGGGGCGGGAGGCGCTGGAGTTCGCGGAGCTTTTGCGCGATGCGGGGCAGTCGTACTGGCAGATACTGCCGCTGGGGCCGGTATCGCCCGCCTTCGATTTCTCGCCCTACGCGACCACGTCCACCTTCGCGGGCAACCCGTATTTCATCGGCCTGGACGAGATGGCGAAGGAGACCTGGCACGGCGGCAGGATCGATACCGGCGATTTCACCGACGATCACTTCATCGACTTCGACCGCGTGACGGGCCATGCCATGCGCGAGCTCGAACGGGCGAACGACCTCTTCTTCAGCGCGGCGCTTCCGGAGGACGTGCAGAAATACGAAGAGTTCTGCAAGGGCGCCTCTTCCTGGCTGGAGGACTTCGCGCTCTTCTCCGCGCTAGCGGAGCACTTCAACACCAACAGCTGGCTCGAGTGGGACGCCGATATCGCTGCGCGGGAGCCGGCGGCGCTGAAGAAATGGAGCGCGCGGCTGGAGGAGCGGGTGCGCTATCACCGCTTCACGCAGTTCCTGTTCTTCACGCAGTGGCGCGCCCTGAAGGAGAAGGTAAACGCGCTGGGAATAAAGATCATAGGCGACATCCCCATCTATATCAACCTCGAGGGCGCCGACGCCTGGGCGAACCCGGGCATCCTCCAGCTGGACAAAAAGTCGCTGAAGCCGCTGGCCGTCGCCGGCGTGCCCCCCGACTATTTCAGCGAGACGGGCCAGCGCTGGGGGAACCCCCTCTACAAATGGCATGACGACGGTGGCGCCCTCGGCGCCGCGACGTTCGGCTGGTGGAAAAGGCGACTGGAGCACCTCGGTAAGCTTGTCGATATCGTACGCATCGACCACTTCCGCGCGTTCGAGGCCTTCTGGTCCATCCCCGCGAAGGAGAAGACCGCGGTGAAGGGGAAGTGGGTCAATGGCCCCGGAAAAGAATTTTTCGACAGGCTGAAGAAGGAACTGGGGGACCTCCCGCTCATTGCCGAGGACCTGGGCGTCATCACGGAAGAGGTGCGGGCGCTCCGCGACTCCCTCGCCCTGCCGGGGATGAAGATCCTCCAGTTCGCCTTCGACAACAACAACCGGAACG
>JAGODF010000092.1 GCA_017998375.1 Spirochaetota bacterium | reverse complement strand
ACGCTGGACGACTTCCGCAAGGAAGGCGCAGACAGCCGTCTCCGCGCCGAAATGCCGGACGAGGCGCTCTCGCGCATCGACCCGGACGCTTTTGGCATCCTGGCGCGGAACCTGATCGAGAACGCGAACGATATCATCCACACCTGCGACGTCAGCGGCAGGTTCACCTTCATGAACTCGCTGGGACTTTCGCTCCTGGGCTACACGTCCGAGGAGCTCTGCGCCATGAACGTGGTCGATCTCATCCACCCCGACCAGCGCGAAGAGTTCTTGGCGTTTTACGGCAGGCAGTTCCGGGAGCGGATACCTGAAACCTACCGGGAATACCTGGTCGGCATGAAAGGCGGCGATACCATCTGGGTCGGCCAGAAAACGCGGCTGGTAATAGCAGGCGGCAGGATCACCGGGTTCTACAGCATCTCGAGGAACATAAACGAACAGAAGAAAGCCGAGGAGGCGCTCAGGGAAAACGAGGAAAAATACCGGCTCATCGTGGACAACGTTACCGACATGATATACACTCTGGACAGCAGGGGGTATATCATCTTCGCCAACCGGGCCACCCTCGCGCTGTGCGGCTACAGCATGGAAGAGCTCCGTGCCATGCGTTTTACCGACTTAATCGCCCGGGACCACCTGAAGTCCGTGGTGGAATACGTCGATAAGCAGGTCCGGGAAAAAAGCCTCGATTTCTACCTGGAGTTTCAGTACGTCACGAAGGACGGCGCAACGCCGTGGGTGAGCCAGACCACCCGCCGCGTGAAGCTGAAGGACGGCAGGGTCATTTATCACTCGATCGCGCGCGACATCACGGGCAGGAAAAAAGCCGAGTACGAACGCCGGGAGCTGGAGGAGCAGAAAACCCTGTTTTTCTCGAACATATCGCACGAGATACGGACCCCCCTCACGCTCATACTGTCCCCCATCGAGTCGTACCTGCAGGGCGATTACGGCGGCGAACCCGGCCGCTCCTTTTTCGAAAACATCTATCGCAACGGGCTGCGCCTCCTCAAGCTCATCAACAACCTTCTCGACTTCGCGAAGATCGAAGCGGGCCGGATGGTCCTCCACGTCAGCGAGGCCGATATCACCGACATCCTGAAAAACTATATCGCATCCGTGCACTCCACCGCGGAAATCAGGGGGATCACGATCGGTTTCACGCCGCCGACCCGGAAGGTGGGGAACCTTTTTGTCGACACCGAAAAAATCGACAGGATATTCATGAACCTGTTGTCCAACGCGCTCAAGTTCACGGACCGCGGCGGCACCATCGAGGTGCGGATCCATGACGACGATGTTTTCTGCTACGTGGAGATCGAGGACAACGGATGCGGCATCCCCGGCGACAAGCTCGCAGCCGTGTTCGACCGGTTCAGCCAGGCGGACGCGAGCGCCACGCGTAAGCACGAGGGCACCGGTATCGGCCTTGCCCTGGCGAAGGAGCTCGCCGAAATGCACGGCGGTAACATAAAGGTGAAGAGCCGCTACGAGAAGGAATACCCGGCAAACCATGGCTCGGTTTTCACCGTCACGCTCCTGAAAGGAAAGGATCATTTCTCGCAAATGGAAAACGTCTTTTTCGCCGGCAACGGAAGCCCGGAGGAACAGGCACAGGCCCACCGGTTCGCCGGTATGCGCGAAATGCTCGACCTCGCGGGAAACGACATCGCGCCGGCGTCGAACCCGGGCTGCGCCGACACGACCGCCCTGCAGGACCGCCAGGCGGTTCTCGTCGCCGACGACAACGAGGACATGCGCTCGTATCTCACCCGGATGCTCGAGAAACAGTATCAGGTGTACACCGCGGAAAACGGGGCCGCCGCGCTGGAGAAGGCCCTGGATCGCCGCCCGGACCTCATCATCACCGATGTGATGATGCCGATCATGGACGGATACGAACTCGCGGCCCGCGTAAAAGGGAACCCCGCACTGAAGCAGATTCCCGTCATCATGCTCACCGCGAAGGCCGAGCTCGCCAACAAGGTGGAAGGATTCGAGAGCGGCGCGGACGACTATCTGGTCAAGCCGTTCAACTCCAAGGAACTCCTGGCCAGGGTGGGCACACTGCTCAAAACTTCCGAATACCAGCGCATCATCGCCCGGAGAAACAGCGAGATAGAACAGGAACTGGACGTGGCGCGTTTGATACTGAACAAGCTCCTGCCCCAGGAGATACCCATTGTGGAAGGGTATACCCCCAGCGTGACGTACATTCCCATGGACAAGGTGGGGGGCGATTTTTACGACTACCAGCGCCTCGACGGAACGATACAGCTCTTCATAGCCGACGTGTCGGGTCACGGGCTCCACGCCGCCTTCCTCGCCCTGATCACCAAGATGGCGCTGGACAGCGTCACCGAGAGGTCGTCGCCGGCCTCCGTGATAGCCGCCGTCAACGGGATCGTGTGCCGCTCGACGGTGCGGTACAATTACGTGACGGCCTTCTGCGGCACCCTCGACACGAAGACCGGGATATTGAAATACTGCAACGCTGGGCATTTATCACCGCTGGTATACAGGCGCGGCCGCGGAGAGTTCGCAGAGCTCACGGCGCGGGGCAAGCCCCTCGGCTGGTTCAAGTCGCTGGAACTCGAGGAAAAGGAAATCCAGCTGCAATCAGGCGACAGGCTGGTCCTGTATACCGACGGCATCACGGAATGTTCCCGTGCCGGAGGCGATATGTTCGGCGAAGAAGGCCTGCAGTCTTTCATCGCGGCGAATTCCGACCGGCATCCCGCCGCGTTTTCGGACGCGCTCATCGGCGAACTCAAGTCGTACTGCGGCGCGGAATCGTTCAACGACGACCTCACGCTCATCGTCCTAGACCTCGCCTGACTCGCGCCGCCATCATCAAACGATTTCCTCCCCCTTCCATGAAATGTGTTGCTTTTTTCCCTTCATGTCATACACAGTACCCCAGTCAGGAAAGGGAGGTACATCATGAAATGCGCGATATCGATTGCCGCAGCGCTGTGCGTGATTCTGATTGCCGGATGCGGTGAAGCGCCCGCCCCGCCCGCGCTCCAGGCCCCGGCGGGAACCGCCGCGCCGAGTATCGGCCACGCCATTCCCGACCGGGAACTGGACGCGTACCACAACGGCGAGATGAAGAAGATACGCCTCTCCCGCTACAGGGGCAAGTGGCTGATACTCTTTTTCTATCCCGCCGACTTCACCTTCGTCTGCCCCACGGAACTCAAGGATATGTCCGAGCACTACGAGAAGTTCAGGAAGGCGGGGGCCGAGGTGGTGAGCGTCAGCACCGATTCCGTCTTCGTCCACCAGGCCTGGGCGGGACAGCACGAGGACATCAAGAAGATACGGTATCCCATGGCCTCGGACAGGCCGGGAACCCTCTCGCGCGCGCTGGGAACCTACGACGCCGTCAAGGGCGTGTCCGTCCGCGCGAGCTTCATCGTGGACCCCGAGGGAAAAATCGTCGCCGTCGAGATGACCGACGAGGCCATCGGGCGCAGCGCGGCGGAGCTGCTCCGCAAGCTCGAAGCCGCGGTCGCGGTGCGCGAGAGCGACGGCGGCTTCTGCCCCGCCAACTGGCACGCCGGCGAGGAGATGATAACGCCGAAGTGAACTACCGGGTGACCGTCCGCTTCTACGAGGAACTGAACGACTTCCTCCGGAGGGACCGCCGGAAGCGCGATATCGACTTCTCCTTCGACGGACGCAGGTCGGTAAAGGACCTCATCGAAAGCTTCGGCGTCCCCCACGTGGAAGTGGACCTGGTCCTGGTGAACGGCGAGTCCGTCGGCTTCGATTACATCGTCGCCGACGGTGACCGCATCAGCGTCTACCCCGTCTTCGAGTCCCTCGACATACGGAACGTCACCCGCCTGAGGCCGGAGCCCCTCCGCGACGCGAGGTTCGTCCTTAACGTCCACTTGCGGAAGCTCGCGCACCGGCTCCGCCTCCTCGGTTTCGACGCGGTCTTCGACGGGCGCCTGGACGACCCGGACCTCGCGGAAATATCCAGCCGCGAGAACAGGATACTCCTCACCAGGGACCGCGGCCTCCTCAAGCGGCGGATCGTCACGCGGGGCCTCATCGTCCGCAGCACCGACCCGGCGCTCCAGGCGCGCGAGATCCTGGACCGGCTGGACCTCCGCGCGCGGTGCCGCCCGTTCACCCGCTGCATCGAGTGCAACGGCCTCATCGGGCCGCTGCACGCGGATACGGAAAACTTCGCCGCCGCGAAGGACACCATCCCGGAAGGTGTCCTCGCGTGGTGCTGCGAATATTTCCTGTGCTCCGCGTGCGGAAAGATCTACTGGAAGGGAAGCCATTTCGAAAAACTGGAGCGCATCGTATCGGCCATCCTCGGCCCCGGCGCCGCCCGGGATTGACCTCCGAATAAATTGGGCGCCCCGACGGTTTTTTTCTTGCCACGCGCATCGCGGCGTTTACATTCATAGGCGCATTTGACCACGCACACCGGGCGGCCATGAAAATCATCCTGATATATCTCTGCCATTACCAGGACAGGCAGGACTACCACATATCCCTCATGCCCGTGGGGCTGATATCGATCGCGGCCTATCTCGAAAAGGAAGGCCACGAGGTGATACTCGCCAACTACTCGCAGAAGGGATACCGCCGCGCCCTGAAGGAGATACACGCCCTGAAACCGGACGTGGCCGGCGTGTCGCTTTTCACGCACAACCGCGTCGACACCCTGAAGCTCGTGCAGGGGATCAGGAAGTCCGTGCCCTCCTGCCGGATAGTGGTGGGCGGCCCCCACGCGACCTTCCTCACCGACGAACTCCTGAAGCGCTACCGCGAGATAGACTTCATCATCCGCGGCGAGGGCGAACTCGCCTTCGCCCAGATCCTGGACCGCATCAGGCTGAAGCGCTCGCCCGCGGCGAAGGTCATCGAGCCGATCGTGGCGGAGTCGCTGGACACGCTCCCGTCGCCCGTCTCCTTTTCGGGGCAGATGATCGACATCGACCCCAACGAGCAGTTCAAGAACGTCGTCACCACGCGCGGCTGTCCCTATCACTGCACCTTCTGCTGCTCGCCGGTGTTCTGGAACAACAAGGTCCGCTTCATCAAGCCCTCGAAGATAGTGGACGATATCAGGCGCCTCCACAGGGAGCGGGGCATCATCTATTTCTCCATCCGCGACGACAACTTCACGCTCAAGAAGCAGCATGTCCTGGATTTTTCCCGGCGCCTGCGCGACAGCGGCATGTACCTCATGTGGAACTGCCAGGCGCGGGTGGACACCGCCGACGAGGAGATGCTTTCGGCCATGAAGCTCGCCGGGATGGAAATGATCCAGTTCGGCGTCGAGACCGGCTCCGAGAAAATACTCCACCTCTACGACAAGAAGATCACCGTGGAAGGGATAAAGAAGGCCGCGGCCGCGGCCCGGAAAGTGGGGCTCTATCTCTCCGTCTACCTGATGACGGGAATGGCGGGGGAAACGCGCACCGACGTGAAGAAGACCATCGCCCTCATCAGGCAGATACTGCCGGGGGACGGAATCGTGTCGCCCGTGGCGCTCTACCCGGGGACGCGCCTCTACGAGGAGGCGCGCCAGCACGGCGGCATCAGCAACGCCGCGTGGTTCGCGCGCAAGGACTCCGGCATCTACCTGCGCGACGAGGAGCAGGTGGTGGGATGGATGGGCGAGATCCTCACGGAGCTTTCGGTGATCCGCGAGAAGTCCTGGTACCGCGCGCGTGATTTCCGGCAGCACCGCAAGGTGATGGGCCCCGGCTGCTGGGTCACGGACATACTGGAGGGAGACTACTACCTCGACGAGGAGCTCTACGACGACGCCGAGCGCTGTTATTCCTCCGTGGTGGCCGCGCATCCGGAGAACTGCTGGGGCTTCCTGAGGATGGGGAAGCTCAAGTTCCGCACCGGCGACTTCACCGAGGCGGAGGAATATTTCCGCGAGGTGACCCGGCGTGTCCCGGCGTACTACGGAGGCTGGCTCAAGCTCGCCGAAAGCCAGGTGGCGCTGAACAACAGGCCCGCCGCCCGCAAAAGCATCGCCGAGGCCGCGAGGCTCAACCGCTTCGATTTCCGGATAAAGAATTTGAGGGAGCTGCTGAAGTGACACACGGATTAACCACAGAGGCGCAGAGGCACAGAGGAAAGTATTAATTGTCATTCCCGCACCTCGACTTTGCTCGGGATAAACTCCGGCGGGAATCCATGTACTAAATGACAGCCTATCTATAACTCCATCCCTCCGTGTCTCTGTGCCTCTGTGGTTGCCTTTAGGAAGTTCCGTTAACGCGACAAGTATTATAAATGCATGATAAAGGACACCGCAATGAACGAACTGAAAACGAAAATCCAGGACGACCCCTACCTGAAGTACCTGGGCATCACCCTCGATGAACTGGAGAAGGGGCGCGCCGTCTGCTCGCTCACCGTCACGAAGGACATGATGAACTTTCTGAACTTCACGCATGGCGGGCTGATATTCAGCCTGGCCGACGTCGCGTTCTCCGCGGCGTCCAACAGCGACCACCTGCCCTCCTGCGCGCTGGACGTGAGCGGCTCCTTCCTGAAAAGCGCGGCGGTGGGGGACCGCGTCACCGCGGAAGCGAAACTCATCCACACCACGAAGCGGACCGGCGTCTACCGGATGGACGTGCGCAACAACGGCGAGCTCATCGCGACCTTCAACGGGACGGTGTTCCGGAGGGTGTGAGAAAATATCATCCCCGCACAAACACGAAGGCGACGATGTATATCGTCGCCTTCGTTCGTTTCAATGGAAAGGATTCTTTTACAGGCCGATGTTTATCATCAAACCCACATGAATGGCGTTGGAGTTGACCTTGCTGTCGTCTTCCTGCTTCGAATAGTTGAACACATACTCCGCGAAGATCTTGGTCATGGGGAAGATGGAGTATCCCACGCCGAGCGCCACGTAGTAGGATTTGAACTTTTCTTCAGCGGGATCGCTGTTCCCTATCTCGATCTCCAGTTCCTCGTTAATCGCGAGACCGCCTCGGACAAACGGATTCACAGGAAGAAGGGGCAGTTCGAGGATGAAGATGGCGTCGAGACCGTACATGGTACGTGTAACGTCCACATCTTCCGAATTGTACTCAAGCGTGGAATTCGTTACCTGGTAGAATCCGCCGAGACCAATGGTGAAAAGCATCGGTAATCCGGTGTTCAGGTGGCCGAAGGCACCATACTCCCAGCCCTTAATGTTATCCTGCGTTCCTCCCTTATCAAGATTCGCATACGAATATCCGCCGTAAGCGCCGAAGTCGACAAGCGCGTAACTGGACGCGGGTATCATTACGAGCACCGCGAGAACGGCAACGACAAGTTTGATTGACTTCATGGTTGTGTTTCCTCCAAATTATTATCCGGCGCCGGGAGAGCCGCGTTCCAGGCGGTACCGGGTATACTCTTTTTTAGCGCTTTTAATATACGCCGCGACGGGCGGTGAGTCAATAATAAATTAAAGTATCCAGAACAAAAATTCTGCCCAGATCGCGTCAGCCGCGGGCGCGGCTCTGGAATCCGTTATGCTTGACGATCTCGGGCGATATCTCCGCGACGCTGCCGCAGCCGGTGAGTATCATCGCCTGCTCCAGCTCGCGCCGGATGTTCTCCAGGTAGAACGCCACTCCGCGCGCGCCCATCCCCACAGCCGCTATCGCCACCGGCCGGCCAATCAGCACCGCGTCGGCGCCGAGCGCCAGCGCCTTCAGCACGTCGACACCGGTGCGGAAGCCGCCGTCGATCAGGATCCGTATCCTCCCCTTCACCTCGCCCGCGATCTCCTCGATCACGTCCATGGAGCCCGCCATCTCGTCGAGGACCCGGCCGCCGTGGTTGGAGATGATGATGGCGTGCGCCCCGGCCTCGACGGCCTGGACCGCGTCGCGGACATTCATGATCCCCTTGAGCATGAACGGCATTTCGGTGGACGATATGATTTCCTTCAATTCATCCAGTCTCTTCGGCCCCACGGACTGGTTCTTCATCGCCATGGTCTTGAAAACCAGCGCGTCGATATCCATCCCCACCGCGACGGCGCGCGCCTTCTCCGCGGCGCGAATCCGCTCGACGATCTCGCCGTTGTCGCTGCGCGGCTTGAAGACGGGCACGCCCATTCCCTCGTGCTCCGCCAGCGCCTGGAGGCCGATGCGGTACTTGTCCGGCGTGGCGCCATCGCCCACGAAGGCGATGGTCCCCGCGTCCAGGCAGCCCTTCACCACGGCGCGGTTGTATTCCAGCTCGTCGATGGCGCCGCCCATGTTGGTCACCGCGCCGGTTATCGGCGCCGCCATCACGGGAAACGACAGCTTTTGCCCGAAGAACGCCGTGGACGTATCGGGCACCGTGACACCGTGGATGATCCTCGTGTTGATCTTGTACTTTTTCAGGGCCTCGATGTTGCTCCGGAACGACGAGCCCGTGCCGATGCCGCCCATCCCGGGCACGCCGCTGGGGCAGTCCTTCCCGTCGCAGTTCTTGCAGACATAGCAGAATTTCCGCAGTTTCTCCCGCGCGGAGAGGTTGATGGCCTCGGCGCTGATCTCGGAGCCGCTGTGCACCTCGACTTTCAGGAGCTCCTTGCAGCGGCGCACCGACTCCTCCGCCTCTTCAAGCGTGTCGGCCACGGCGATAATGTGCCCCGCCTTCTCCACGTTGGAGCGCGGGGGGATGATACGGTCCCCGGGCTTCACGTTCATGAAGATCTCCTTCACTCCCGGGACCTTGAGCGCCTCCTCCATCCCGGTTATCTTCCTCACGATGCCCGGCTCCGCGATGATGGCGCGCTCGATGCTGACCTTGTGGTACAGCGGTTCCAGGTTGCCGGGCTCCTGGCCCAGCGCCACCTCTATCGCCGCCTGCAGGAGGTTCACCCCGGACGAAAACGGATATGTGTACGCCGACATGAAGCCGCCGGAAAGGCGCGCCGCTATCTCCCCGACCATCGCCCCCTTATCGGTAATCTTGATATCGCCCTTGGCACAACCGGGATCGATGCCCAGCGCGCGTATTCCCTTCCGGAAGATATCGCACGCCGCCTCCTGCATCTCCTTCGGAAGATGCGAAGGCATGGTGTGCCCGGTCTCCACGAAGAACGGCGGGTACTCGATGATGCGGTCCGCCACGCCGGTGATGGTGATCTCGCCGTCGTGGATCACCGCGTCCAGGGAGAGCTCCGGCCCTTCCATGTACTCCTCGATGATGAGCTCGCCGCTGGGCGACGCGCTCTTCGCGAACTTGAAGGCCTCGGCGATCTGCGAGCGCGAGTCGATGCGCGACACGCCGCGCGCGCCCATGTTGTCCGCCGGCTTGATGACGACGGGGAATTTCAGGATGCCGCAGGCCTTCTTCGCGTCGGAAAGCGACCAGACGGGGAGAAACTTCGGGCACGGCACCTGCTTCTCCGTGAGGCGCATGCGCATCTTGATCTTGTTGGTAGCTGCCTCCGCGTCCTCGAACTTGATGCCGGGGAGGTCGAGCGCGCTCGCCACGGCGGCCACGGTCATGGACGCGTCGGTGCCCGCGGTGAGCACGGCGCTGATGGGCGTAAGCTCGTTCTGTGAGCGGGCGACGCGGACGGAGCCATCGATGTCCCGCGTGCTCATGACGATCGGGATGTCGGCATGCTTCATGCCGATGGCGTTCGGATTATAATCGGTGACGATTACCTGGAGACCCATCTTCTGCGCGGTCTGGATGACCGGCACCTGCAGCAGCCCCCCGCCGATTATCATTATCGTCTTCTTCATGGCCTTGCCCCTGGTTCAGATCGTGTGATGCCCATGCGATCGGGCCGTGGAGGCCCGCACTAATATATCGGCAGATTTTTATTTGATTATGTCACATTTTTGTGGTTTTTATCTGTCGATAGCGGTTTTCAGCACCGTTGTGAGGGGTCAGAGCCTCCGATTTCCAACTATACAGGGGTCAGAGCCTGTTAAGAATCTGCCAGAACTGGTTCGATATTATACATATTGCTCATATCTGCCGGAATTTTTTACTTAAAAGAGGGGTCAGAGCCTCAAAATTCTCCCCCTACAGCGGGGTCAGAGCCTTTCTTTCAACTTGACCCGGCTGATAGATCGCACTATTCTTCCAGAAAGCATGGAAACCGATAACTATCAGAGGTAATCCGCAATGCTGAAATCACCTATCATCCTCATCTCCCTTGTGTGCATCATTTCCTGCGGCGTATCGGCCGCGACAAAGTGCCGCGACTTCGCTGACGCGTCTTTCGCGCTGAAGATCACGCTGACCGAGCGCGAGACGAGCAAGGACAGCCACTGGATCAGCGAAAGCGTACACATCGCCGACCGGTACGCCTGTTACGGCAGGACCAGCGGCGGGTTCCTCGCCGGCAACGACAAATCCGGAAGCTGCCGCCTTGATGATGCGACATTCGAGCGCATCAGGAAACAGCTTCTGGAGCACGGGCCTTACCGCGACATTCATGAATCAAAATCGACGGCCGGCCTCGGAAGGTCGGTTTCACTGCACATGGAGGTGTTTCTGGACGGCAAAAAGACAGTCGCGAAAATAAGCGGGATGCTGAACGCCTGGGAGAAGAGGGACATCGGGAAGGTGTCGAATATCGAGAACATCGGGCTTGTGCATCATGCCGGATCTATCATCAACATGGTGAAGTCGTCAATAAAATGAAAGCCGCGGAACTCCTCATACGCGCCGAAGGGTTTTGGCTTGACATACTCCGCTCCGGCCGCATATCGTACAAGGGCAACGTCCGGGGGAGGGCGATACAGCCCCGGAATACATTACCCATGAATCCAGGGATACTATTATGAAGCTGTGCTCTATCATCCTTTTTTCAATTATAACGTTAGTGGCCGTCACACCCGATATCGCGACCGCCCGCAACGCGCCGGGCTTCGCACTCTTCAACACCGAGGGAAAACTGGTAACGCTCAAGTCGCTCACGAAGGAAAAGCCCCTGGTGTTGAGCTTCTTCGCGAGCTACTGCGTCCCCTGCAAGAGGGAAATCCCGCAGCTCTTGGATCTTGAGAAGAAGCTCCCCGGGCGCTTCAACATCATGCTCGTCAACATCGACCGCGAGGGAAAGGAGAAGGCGCTTGAATTCCTGAACGGCATCTCGGTGCAGCGCGACTGCCTCCTGGACATCTACCAGCAGACGGCGAAGAAGTACATCCCGGACCTCAAGGTGCCCGCGCTTTTCCTTGTCGATAAAAGGGGCGCCATCGTTTTCGAGGCGGTGGGCGATAAGAACGACACCATGGCGAAGCTGGAGAGGGCGATCCGAGCGCAGAAGTAGACCGGCGGATAATGCCGCAGACTGCCATGCACAATGCGCTCACCCACTCGACGAACAAGAAAATCTCCGAGGGCGCATTCTATCCCCTGGGCGCCACACTCGCCCCGGGCGGAGTAAACTTCGCGCTCTATTCCCAGCACGCGAAGGAAGTGTACCTCCTTCTCTTCGACAGCGCCGGCAGCCCTCCCTCCGACATTATCAAAATCGAGAACAGGTCGCGTCACATCCACCACGTGTTCGTCCACGGCATCGGCGCGGGACAGCTGTACGGCTACAGGGTGATCGGCGATTTCGACCCCGCGCGGGGGATGCGCTTCAACGACAGCAAGCTCCTCATCGACCCCTACGCGAAAGCGCTCACGGGCAAGTTCGTCAACACCGAGAACCTCCTGCTTGGCTACAATCTCCCATCGCCCGAACGGGACCTCTCGCTGGACACGCGCGACAACGCGCACATAGTCCCGAAATGCGTGGTGATCGACGACGCCTTCGACTGGCGCGGAGACTCCCCGCCCGGCATCCCGCTTGAAAAGATCGTCATCTACGAGACGCATGTGAAAGGGTTCACGGCACACGAAAGCTCGGGCGCGAAAAATCCCGGAACGTACACCGGTTTCATCGAAAAGATCCCGTACCTCGAAAGCATCGGCATCAACGCGGTCGAGCTCCTTCCCGTTCACGAGTACTGCGTGGAGGATTTTCTGGCACAGCGGGGGCTCACCAACTACTGGGGCTACAACACCATAGGCTTCTTCGCGCCGGAGTCGTCGTACGGCACGGGAACGCAGCCGGGCTGCCAGGTGGAGGAATTCAAGACCATGGTGCGCGAACTCCACCGCGCCGGTATCGAGGTGATCCTCGACGTGGTCTACAACCACACAGCGGAGGGTAACGAGCTCGGCCCCACGCTCTGCTTCAAGGGGATCGACAATACTTCGTACTACAGCCTCACCGGGCAGCATGGCCAGCCGCTGCGCTACTACATGAACTACACCGGCTGCGGAAACAGCCTGAACCTGGGCAGCCCGCCGGTTATCCGGCTGGTGATGGACTCGCTGCGCTACTGGGTCGAGGCGATGCACGTGGACGGATTCCGCTTCGACCTGGCGTCGGTGCTGGGCCGCGAGGACGGGCAGTTCCAGAAATCAGCCTCCTTCTTCGACGCGGTCTCCCAGGACCCGGTGCTCTGCCGGGTGAAACTCATCGCCGAGCCGTGGGATATCGGCACCTACCAGGCGGGAAACTTCCCCATCGACTGGTCCGAGTGGAACGGGCGCTTCCGCGACACCGCGAGGAAGTTCATCAAAGGCGACGGCGGCCAGGTCCGGGAGATGGGCGCGAGGATCACCGGATCGTGCGACCTCTACGGGGACGACGGGCGCTCCGCGTTCAACAGCGTCAACTTCATCACCTGTCACGACGGTTTCACCCTCTGCGACCTCGTATCGTTC
>JAGODF010000091.1 GCA_017998375.1 Spirochaetota bacterium | reverse complement strand
CATCTATCCCGCGTACCTCAAGAACTCCCTGCGCGTCGAGTTCTTCGGCGACGAAATCGCGGGCATCCAGGTGATCGACCCGGTATCCGGGCGCGTGCTCCAGAACGTCGACACGGCATACGTCTACCCCGCAAAGCACTTCGTCTCTCCGCCCGAGGAGATGCGTGAGACGGTGAGGATGATAGAGGAGGAGCTCACCCAGCGGCTCGAGGAGTTCAAGAAAGCGGGGAAGCTCCTCGAGGCGCAGCGCCTGGAGACGCGCACGCGCTACGATATGGAGATGCTGATGGAGATGGGCTACTGCCCCGGCATCGAGAACTACTCGCGCATCATCTCGCGCAGGAAGGCGGGGGAGCCGCCGGAGTGCCTGCTCGACTACTTCAAGGGCGATTTCGTCATGTTCGTCGACGAATCGCACGTCACACTCCCGCAGGTGCGCGGCATGTACGAGGGCGACCGCTCGCGCAAGATGAACCTGGTGGAGCACGGTTTCCGCCTCCCCTCGGCGCTCGACAACCGGCCGCTTTACTTCGAGGAATTCGAAAAGATCATCGACAGCGCGGTCTTCGTCTCCGCGACGCCAGGCGACTTCGAACTGGAGGTGAGCGGCAAGGTCGTGGAGCAGGTGATCCGCCCCACGGGACTCCTCGACCCGGAGATAGAGGTGCGCCCGGCGAAGAACCAGGTGGACGATCTCATCGGCGAGGTGAACCGCCGCGTGGAGGCAGGCGAGCGCACTCTGGTGACTACGCTCACCAAGAAGATGTCCGAGGACCTGACGGAGTACCTCTGCAACGCGGGCATCCGCGCGAAGTACCTCCACTCGGAGATCGAGACCATCGAGCGCGTGGAGATCATCCGCGACCTCCGCAAGGGCGTCTTCGACTGCCTGGTCGGTATCAACCTCCTTCGCGAGGGGCTGGACCTGCCGGAAGTGTCGCTCGTCGCGATCCTCGACGCCGACAAGGAGGGCTTCCTGCGTTCGTACCGCTCGCTGGTGCAGACGGCGGGCCGCGCGGCGCGTAACCTCAACGGGAGGGTGATACTATACTCCGACACGGTCACCGACTCCATGCGCGGCGCCATCAGCGAGACCGAGCGCCGGAGGAAGATACAGGACGAGTACAACCGCGCGCACAATATCACCCCCGCCTCGATCCGCAAGGAGGTCCTCGACATCATTGAGCGCGAGTACCACACCGAGGACGGCTACGCGGAGTACGTCGCCGAGTACCGGCAGGGCTACCAGACCGGCAACATCGACGAGCTGAAAGAGTTGATCGACAGGATCCGGGAGGACATGCTCGCCGCAGCCGAGGCCCTCGAATTCGAGAAGGCGGCCGTCCTCCGCGACCAGATGATGGAGATGGAGAAAAAACTCAGCCTTCTCCGCAAATCGAAATAGCGCTCCCCCGAAAAATTCTCACAGACCGACCCGCCGGTATACTGCTTGACAAATATCATACATTTCTTAAAAAACCGACATGTCAGTATATTATCGTGTGTTGGAGGACTGATGATCCAGAAGATACGCATCGTCCCCGCAGTGTTACTCCTCCTGGGAATCGCGGCGGGATGCAGCACCCTCGGCATGAAAACCATACCAATGGCCGAGCTCAAGTCCAGGTACGCCAACGAACAGTCGAAATTCATAACCGTAGAGGGCACAGCGGTCCATTACCGCGACGAGGGAAATGGCCCCGTCCTGCTGCTCCTCCACGGCGTGTGCGCATCGCTCCATACCTGGGACGGCTGGGTGAACGAGCTGAAACCGCACTACCGCATCATCCGCATCGACAATCCCGGCTTCGGTCTCACGGGACCGCCCGCCGAGAAAAAGTATACGCCCGAGCATTACGTGCACCTGATGGACAAGTTCGTCACGGCCATGGGCCTTACCAGGTTCAGCATAGCCGCGAACTCGCTGGGCGGCTACATTTCCTGGAACTACACCCTCAAGTATCCCCAGAAGGTTGACAAGCTCATCCTGATCGATTCCGTGGGCTACACGCAGGAGATGCCCTTCCTCCTGAAGTTCGCGAGCTTTCCGCTCATACGGCCCTTCGCCCGCTACATGATGCCGCGCTTCATGATACACAGGGCCGTCGGAGAAGTGTACGGCGACAGTTCCAAAATCACCCAGCCTGTCCGCGACAGGTACTTCGAGCTGGCGATGCGCGAGGGAAACAAGGACGCGTGGGTCGATATTTTCTTGGAGATGAAGAAGCGCTCCGCGGACCCGAAAGTCTCGGAGGGGATAAAAGACATATCCAGGCCGACGCTGGTAATGTGGGGCAACAGGGATATCTGGATCCCGTACACGACGGTCTTTCCCAACTGGAAGAAGGACCTGCCGAACGCGTCGTTCATCGTCTACGATGGTGTCGGGCACATCCCCATGGAGGAGATCCCGGTGCAAACGGCGCGCGACGCCCACAATTTCCTTTCGGGGAAGGTGCAGGCGGATATGAAATCGGCCGATGCCCGCGTGAAAGCGCGGTAAACCCGGTCTCCGCGCTTTTCTGTAAGAAGAACCCCGGCGGGCGCGGGAGAGATCCCCGCCCGCCGGTTTTTGCGAATATAGTTAGATATCTAACTATTTATACTTGACGGGACCGGGGCCTCCGCAATGATGTCTCCACCATGAACAAAGCGCCCCTGCACGGCCCGGACCAGATTCCCTATATCATCTCGTCGCTCCGGCACGCGGTCTACCGTTTCATCGAGGACGAGCTGAAGAAGAACGGGGTGCGCGGCCTCATGTACACCCACGGGGCGGTACTCTTCGCTCTCTACTCTGCCGGCGGTTCCATGCGGCTCTCTGACATCGCGGCGCTCATCAACCGGACCAAGCCGACGGTGACGGTCATGGTGGACAGGCTGGAGAAGTCCGGCTACGTGAAGCGTGTCCCGTCGCGGGAGGACAGCCGCGTGATCATGGTTGTGACCACCGCAAAGGGTGAAGCGCTCAGGGACATACTTCATGCCACGGGCGAGAAGATGAAGAGGAAGGCTTTTCGGGGCATGGTACGGGAGGACCAGGACCGCCTGCTGGAACTGTTGCTGAAGGTGCAGGGGAATCTGGCTGATGATTAACTAGAACCCTCACCCCCGGCCCCTCTCCCGCTGAACGGCGCGGGAGAGGGGCCGGGGGTGAGGGCACAAGGAATAAGATAATGGCAAAAAAACCAGCAATCTTCGACGTGATAATCAGTGGCGCGGGGCCGGCGGGTCTCTCGGCCGGGATACTCTGCGCGCGGAGCGGCATGTCCGTACTGGTATGCGAGAAGGCCGCGAAGCCCGGGCCTTTACCGAGGGCGGAAACCGTCTACGACAACCCTCTCTTCGACCGGCTGATACGCCCCGGCTTCATGAAGAGCATCGGCCTGTACGAGACGAACGGGCGTCGCTTCAACAGCCCCGGCGCGAGGAAGGTGCTCGACCTGCGGCTCACCAACGGGAGGAAATCGATCATCTTCGAATGGGCCGACCTTATCGGCGGGCTGTACGGCAGCGCGAAGAAAGCGGGAGTCACTTTCAAATTCAGAACCGAGGTCGCCGAGCCCGTAATGGAGAGCGGCGTGTGCCGCGGCGTGGAGCTCGCTTCCGGGAAGAAGCTCTTCGCGCGGACCGTGCTCGCCTGCGACGGACATTCGAGCAGGCTGGGGCGGCTGGCGGGTATCCCGTACGAAAAGATGAACTCGCCCATCATAAAGAACATAGTCTCCAATTTCAGGAGCGACTACGACGGCTTCGAGTATTTCTTCATCGGCGCCGGCGAGCTCCCGTACGCGCGGGAGCTGCCTCCCCTGGTGGTGTTCGTTTTCCCGCGCGGCGACGGCAGGTGCGAGACGGGGCTCTACATTCCGGCGGGCCCGGCCATCAGAGCGGGTATCATCCCCGACAATCTGGACAGGAACCGCCTGCTCGATACCTGGCAGTCCATGAAAAAAAGCTATCCCCGTTTCTCCGATATCATGAAGGGGACCCGGGATGATCTGCTGGCGGTGATGGGAATTCCCGCAGGCCGGCTGCACGGTACTCCCGCGATGGTGCCGGGCCTCCTCTTCCTCGGCGACACGATCGGTTTCCTGGAGGCGAGCGGCGTGTCGGGAATCATCACTTCAATGCAGAACGCGCTCTTCGCCTCGGAGTTTCTCCAGCGAAATCGCGGCTCCGCGTGGGACGCGGCACTTGCGGAGAAGTACAATCTCGAATTCAGGACGCATCCCGTCTTCCGGCACGTGAAGAAGCGCTACGCGGCAACGGCTTTCTTTAACCGGATCGTGTTCTCGGGCTTCAGGACGGCGGACAGCATCAACCGGCACTGGTGGTTCGTCAGGCTCGCCTACAAGTTCAAGTGACGCGGGAATAACAGGTAGTATTATATTTTCCAGCCGATATCCGCGAGGAATCCCGTGATTTCGGCGAAGATGTCTCCCACCGAAATCCCCGCGTCCGCGCAGTCGCGGGCCAGCGCGGGATGGTTCATCCGCACGATGGTGTCCAGCGTCTCACGGTAGAACTCCAGGTGCCCGGGGTTCATTATCATCATCCTCATGCGGTCGTTGATGACGTTCTTTTCCCTCATTAAATCCGATGCCATGAAAGCGGCGAAGACCCGGGACGCGAGGTTCCTGTTCAAGCCGGACGCCTTCCGGTCCAGGTACCGTGAAAACGCGCGCGCATCGCACTTCACCAGGTCGAACAGGAGGAGGTCCAGGACATGGATTGCACCCCCGGGGCCGCGGCCGGTGAACCTTCCCGCTTTTTCATCAAACCGGTAAAATGCAGCGTGGGAGAGGCCGCGGGTCCTTAGCGTCTTGTCCAGGTCCGTCACCTTCAGGGCGATGTCCATGCCCGCGGGCGTCGGCGTGAGGAGGATGATATAATAGCCCGCGAACTGGACCGCCGCGTGCCGGAGAAAGCTTTCATATCCGCCGGCCGTCATGAACCGGTACTCCTTCAGGAATGGTTCGACCCGGTACATTCCGATGATATGCTCCTTGATATCACGCGCGTCTCCCGTCCCATCGCCGAAATAGATATTTCTTCCCCGCCCCAGGGGCGCCGCCGGCACGGCCTCGACACTGAATCCTCCAGGCGAGCGGTAGGATGCGCGCCGTCCCTGAGACAGTTCAGTATCGGCAATGCGCATCAGCCTCGACCTTTCCTCCGGCGACGTGTAGACGATGCGCACCTGGCAGCGCATCTTTTTTGAAAGCCGGCGCGCCGTGAACAGGAACGCCTCGAGCCTGTTCCGGTCCAGCAGGTGCTCCCGGTTGAGGGAGAGCATCGTCCCCACAACGCCCGTATCACCCACCCCGTCAAGAATCCCCCGATTGACCGGCGTGTCCTCGATCCCCGGCGACGACAGGAGTATCTCTTTCGCGCCGGCCAGCCTGAAGAGGCGCTCCAGGTGGTTCACCGTGTACAGTTCGCTTCCCTGTTTCCAGAGGTAGGCAAGCCCGTCGCAGGAGTTGTAAAGGGCGACGCTCTCAGGCCGGATATTCATCGACCGCACCGACGCGTCTATCATCCCGAACGGATACGGGCGCATCCTGCGGCCGGCGTTGTCGGCGCAGAAGGAGCAGAAGTGCGCGCACCCGCTCATCGGCAGGAAGCTCACGCGGAGGGGGATATCGGCCAGGATATCAGGCAGCATCACGGGCCTCGTCGGGAAATACATCTTGACGAACGGCGATTTCGGTGCACACAGTATGGATAATCATCATATCAACCAGAGGAGGCAACTGTAATGAAAAAGTATTCATCAATCCTGTTCATGATCGCGGCGGGAATCATCGCGCTTTCCATCAACCTGTACTCGGACACCTTCAGCGCCGCGGACCTGGCGGGAACCTGGGACACGGGAAAGTCCATGGAGTACACGCTGAAGGCCGACGGCACGTTCAGCAGCACGTGGACCAGCAACTGGAGCAAGAACCGGCAGACCCACACCGGCACGTTCGCCATCGAGAAGGGTGACCGCCTCAAGTTCAGGAAAGCCGACGGCAAGCCGGGATTCACGTACAAAATCGTGTCCCTGTCATCCGACAAGAAGTCACTCACGGTGAAGCTCGGCACCATGGTCCAGACTTGGACCAAGAAATAGCGCGCATGCAGGAGCCGCCGCGGCCACTGCCGTCACTGGCCGCGGTGATATCTTTCGATCTCTTCAAGCACCAACTCCCGGATAGCACTCTCCACGCCGCGGCTTGCCTCGGAGAATTTTCTGCCGACCTCGTCCCCGGGGAAATAGCCGTCGGCCGTCATGATGGGCGTCATCTTCACGCGGTTATGCACATGCCCTTCGTCGATTGAATCGTGCACCGCGCCCGAGTCCTTTTTCCAGGTGATGGCGTGTGGATTGAAGTACCTGTCGTAGCAGAGCTGGAATCCGGTTATCTCTCGCGCATCGTCGTACCAGACGATCAGGTCGAAGTAATCGTCGCCGAACCAGCGGCGGAACACGCCGTGGTCCGCCTCCTTCTGGGCTACGTTCGCGTACTCTATCAGCATATCCGGGTCAGTAGCCGTGTTTCGAGAGAATTTGATCCGGCGTCGCGGGGAGCGTCCTGCCCCGGTACTCCAGCAGGAGGTCCGTCCTGTCGGTAAAGAAACCGTCCGCGCCGAAGATGTCGAGAAGGCGCATCTGCCAGGTCTTGTTGATGGTATAGACATGGATGAAGAGCCCCGCCCGGTGTCCGTCGCCGTTCTTGCCGGGATAGGCCTCGTATCCGGAGGGGCCCAGGCCGGCGCCGTTGTCCCTCGCGGTCTTCAGCACGGCGTCCCACCCGCGCTTGGCGATTTCCTCGCCGTCGTAGAGATAGAGGCGCGGCATGTTCGGGGCGAACTTCGCGAAATCAGCGACGCAGTCAGCGTCGAAGGACTGGAGTATCACCCTGGCGCCGGTAAGTCCCACCGTCACCTTTCCGTCCTTGATGAATTCACCGGGGCCGCCCGCGCCCCCCGACCAGCCGTGCTGCGCGAGCATTTCCACGAGCTGCCGCGTGATGCCGGGAAAGCGCTTCGGTTCCTTGATCTCGAGGTAGACGCCGGGCCTGTTGGTTCCGCCGACGGCGATCTCCAGGAGCTCCTCCAGCGTGATCACTTTCAACCCGGCGTATGATTTCCGCGCCCTGTCCGGAAACTTTTTGTTGAACCAGCTCCCCGCGTCGAGCTTACGTATTTCCGCAAGCGTGAAAGTCTCCACCGTGCCGGCCTTTCTTCCCGGGAACACGTCGGCGACATCGGTGGTACGCTCGAAGGTATCGTCGTGGAGGGCGATAAGGGCTCCGTCCTTCGTGCGCTGGATGTCGGCCTCCAGGTAGTCGGCGCCCAGGTCGCGCGCCAGGAGATATGCCGGCGCGGTCTCCTCCGGGGCGAGGTACGACGCGCCCCGGTGCGCTATCACCGCGCGGTACGGTATCTTCTTCGCGCGGCAGATGTATTCTCCCTTCGACGCTCCCCCGATCGCGCGCGCGCCGATGATGAACGCCGCCAGCGCGAGAACCAGGCACGCCATTAATATCGCGAAAATTTTCAGAGCTTTCATTGTAGCATCCCCCCGGAAAGGTAACGGAGAAATACCATCGCGGAATGTGGAAAATATCAAGAAAAAAAAGGAGGGCGATGCGTGGACTTCAGATGCCCCTGAGCTCGCTGACGTCCGCGTAGCCGCGGGCGAAATCCCGCAGGGCGAGGAGCTCGGCGTGAGCGTATGGTTCGCATTCACGCAGCGATTCGTCCAGCGTCACCTCGTTGACGAACTGCTGGAGGAACCATCTCCGGACGCGTCCTATCTCGCTGCCGATGGCGCGCAGGTCCTTGAGCGTCACGTAGTGCGGAATGCAGGTGGTCCGTACCTCGTAATCGGTCCCGGAGGAACGGATGATATCAACCGTCCGGCGTATGAGCGGGAAGGCGTCGGGGCGCCCCGTGAGGTCGCCGTATTTTTCCGGGGAGGTCTTGATATCGATCGCGACGTAGTCCAGCAGGCCGTCGCCGAGGAGCGATTCCATCACACCCGGGTTCATGCCGTTGGTGTCGAGCTTCACGGAGATCCCGAGGTCGCGGAGCGACTGTATGAAGGAGGACAGGTTTTTCGACAGCGTGGGCTCGCCGCCGGTGATGGAGACCCCGTCGATGAGGCCGCGGCGGCGCCTGATGTAGTCCAGGGCTTCCTCGTTTCTGACCGTGGGCAACGAGCTGCTGTTGCATGCCAGCTCGGGATTGTGGCAGTAACGGCACTTCATGTTGCAGCCCCCGGAGAAGAATATGGAGCAGATCTTCCCGGGGTAGTCGATGAGGGAAGTCCTATGAATTCCCTTTATATTCATACACGGCCGCGCCGGCGGAGGCGTTCACGGTGAAATGCTTCCTCTCGCTGAACTCCTCGCGCTTGCCCTTGTTCCACTGGTTGACGGGCCTGAAATATCCCACCACCCTCGAGTAAACCTCCACGGGAACACGTCTTTCTTTTTCCATGACACACTCCTCTGCTGAATATGATGCTGCCTTACATCGCGACTTTCATGTCTTTAGTATCGGCATTTCCCACCTCGATTCCGTAGGCCTCGAGCTGCTCTTTTGTATGCTCGAACGGGCAGAACTTGTGGGCGCCCGGTATGTACCCGTGGACCGGGCAGATGCTGAATGTCGGTGTGATGGTGAAGTACGGGATGGCGTAGTTCTCCGCCAGCTTCCGCACCAGGAGCTTCACCACCTGCGGGTCGTCGATCTTCTCGCCTATGAAAGCGTGCACCACGGTGCCCCCGGTGAAAAGCGGCTGTAGCTGGTTCTGGTGGTCGAAGACCTCGAAGATGTCGTCGGTGTATCCCACGGGCAGGTGGATGGAGTTGGTGTAATAGGGCTCCTTCTTCCCGGCGGTGATGATGCCCTGGTGGGTCTTGCGGTCGTGCTTCGCGAACCGGTAGCTCACTCCCTCGGCGGGGGTCGCCTCCAGGTTGTAGAGGTTCCCCGTCTCCTCCTGGTACTGGAAGATGCGCTCCCGCATTTTATTCAGCACCCTGATGGAGAACTCCTTGCCTTCCTCGGTGGAGATGTCGGCGCCCATCAGGTTGAGGCACGCCTCGTTCATGCCGATGAGGCCTATCGTCGAGAAATGGTTGGTCCAGTATTTCCCGGTGCGCTCCTGCATGTCGGCGAGATAGTGCTTCGTGTAGGGATAGAGGTCGTAGCTGGTGAAGTTTTCCAGCACCTTGCGCTTGATCTCCAGCGAGTCC
This sequence comes from Spirochaetota bacterium, assembly GCA_017998375.1. Taxonomy (GTDB): domain Bacteria; phylum Spirochaetota; class UBA4802; order UBA4802; family JAGODF01; genus JAGODF01. Next base: position 3,547 of record JAGODF010000091.1, on the reverse strand, counting down.
TTCGCCAGGTCCATGAGCGCGAAGAGCCGGTCGATGAACTCCTGTTCGTCCTGCGCGAGGAAGCCGAGCCGCGGCATATTGATGGTCACCACGCCGATGCTTCCGGTCAGCGGGTTCGCGCCGAAGAGCCCGCCGCCGCGGCTGCGCAGCTCGCGGTTGTCCAGGCGGAGGCGGCAACACATCGAGCGCGCGTCCTCCGGATTCATGTCGGAGTTGACGAAGTTCGCGAAGTAGGGGATGCCGTATTTCGCCGTCATCTCCCAGATGCTGTCCAGCGCGGGATTGTCCCACTGGAAGTCCTTCGAGATGTTCAGCGTGGGTATGGGGAAGGTGAAGATTCTGTGAGAGGCGTCCCCTTCCGTGAGGCACTCGGCGAAGGCCTTGTTGAAGGTGTCCATCTCCTCCTGGAACTGGCCGTACTGCGTGTCCTGGTATTCGCCGCCGATGATCACGTATTCTTCCGCTATGTTGGACGGCACGCGCAGGTCGAGGGTGATATTCGTGAAGGGAGTCTGGAAACCCACGCGCGTGGGAATGTTCATGTTGAAGACGAACTCCTGGAGGCACTGCTTCACCTCCTTGTAGGAAAGCTTGTCGTAGCGGATGAAGGGCGCCAGGTACGTGTCGAAGTTCGCGAACGCCTGCGCGCCCGCGGATTCGCCCTGGAGCGTGTAGAAGAAGTTCACCACCTGCCCGAGCGCGCTGCGGAAATGCTTCGCCGGCGAGCTCTCCACCTTGCCGGGCACGCCGCCGAAGCCGCGCAGCAAAAGGTCGCGGATGTCCCAGCCCACGCAGTACGCGGAGAGAAGCCCCAGGTCATGGATGTGGAAATCGCAGCCGGTGTGCGCGTTGCGTATCTCCGGGGGATAGAGGCGCTCCAGCCAGTACTTCGCCGTGATGGCGGAGGCGATGTGGTTGTTCAGCCCCTGGAGCGAGTAGCTCATGTTGCTGTTCTCGTTCACCCGCCAGTCGGAGCGGTCCAGGTACTGCTCTATGAGTTCGATTCCCTCGTTGAGGAGGCTTTTCCCCTCGCGGATCTTGCGGTGCTGTTCACGGTAGAGTATGTACGCCTTGGCGACCTTCGCGTGGCCCTTCTCGATGAGGATCTTTTCCACCAGGTCCTGGACGTTCTCCACCGTGGGGATGCGGTCCCCCTTGTAGAGAATGTCGAGAATGCCCTGGACGGATTTGGAGATGCCTTCGGCTATCTCCTTGTTGGTTCCGCCCACGGCTCTGGCGGCCTTGAAGACGGCCTCGGTGATCTTATCGAGCTTGAACGGAACGATCCTTCCATCGCGTTTGCGAATATAGCCAATGGCAGAACCCTTCTGTTCCATTACCGTCCCCCGATTGCAGGATTGATATGCTCAAAAGAAAACAGCACGGCAGGCTCACGTCTCACGTACGAAGATGAAATATTTTTTTAATGAGACCGGGCGCCGGTGACTGTACGCTACTCCCCTTCAGCCAGTTCGTCAATTAAAAATATTATGTCACCTCTAATTTTTTGCGAAATCCCCGTCCGGAACCTGCCGATAATAACCGCGACCGCGCCTGTATGCCGCTTGAGGCGCGCGCGTGCTAACGATTTTTGTGAACCGCCCCGCTACACTAGACCCGGAGGCTAGTATGAAACCATTTTATCCCGTAATAATCATGATCCTGGCCTTGAGTATCACGTCCTTCGCCCATACCGGGGACTTCAACAGGTCAATCGTCGAACAGATACGGCTCACCGATCAGGACATTCCCACCGGTTTTATCATGGGTAAGATACCAGGTTTCGCGAAAGAAGTCTTCCGGGACAATCCCGGGTACCTGAGCCAGGCCGGAATCAAGCGCATCGCGAAACACCTGTATCCCAACGGCAGCCCGTCGGGAATATCGGCCATCCATCACACGATCATGGCAAAAAGTAACACTCCCTTCGGCGACGACATCGTGTGCTACATCATTGTGTACGCGAACTCCCGCGAGGCCCTGAAGGAACTGAAAAAACTCACCGACTACGCCGAATTCAACAAGCAGCGCGCGCTGGTGACGTCAAAGGAAAACCTTGCGGTCTTCATCCACTCCGACGACAAGGACAACATGCCCGCGCTGCTGCAGCTCAAGCGTACCATCGAGGAGAGGATAGAAAAGGCCGGAAATCAGTAGATGTTCTTCTTGATGAAGAGTTCCTCGAGCTCATCGGCCTTGGCGGCGATGTAGGTGAGGGACTTCATGAAGCGCGCCGGTTCGCAGTCCATGAGAAAGAGAGACGTCTTGAGTATCAGCGTGTCGTTCAAAAGGCTGAGCGCGCCGTAGTGAATTGTGGTGTTGAGCTGCAGCGAGTATTTGTACAGCTCGTAAAAATCGTCCTTCAGCCGGGCGACCACGGAATAGAGGTTGATAACCCGGTCGCCCGCCTCGTCCTTCGCCAGCGTGATAAGCACTTCCTGCGAGCGGTTGTTCTCGAACTCAATGTTGGTCGTGTACACTCCCTGCGAGTCCTTGTGGAACTTGATCTTGAATTCCGACGCGACCGCCGCGATGAAACCGTCAAAGACTTCCATATGATACCCAACCTTGAATTCAGATAATCGCGGCCGATACGGCCCGCCGCGCGCGGTACAGTACGCCCGCACCGCGCTTTCTTGTCACGCCGATTTTATCGAAACAGACTGGCAGTACCCACAGAGGGCGATACTCGCCCCACGGCGCTCACGGGCCCGGCTACGACAGAAGCCCCGCGGCGTTTTCCTGCCTGATGTTTCCCTGCGCCGACATCGCACCGCCCGGGTTCGCCGATATCATCCCCGCGAGGGACGCCGCGGTCCTTTGTGCCGCCGCCGGTCCTTCTATCGCCGCGCCCGCCGCCGCGCCGGGAATCGATCTTTCAACGGACGCGATGATATCGTCCACCGCCGCCGCCTTGCGCGAGAGCGAGTTTCTCACCTCTCCCAGTGTGCCGTCTCCCAGGGTTCCGCCGGTGTCGATGGTGCCAGCCAGCCGCCCCATGGCATTGAGCTCGTCGCGTGCCGTGGGTATCTCCATCCTCACCGGCTCCCGGTTGCCCCCTTCCACCGCCGGCGGTATCACCGCGATTACCGGCCTGCCCGCGGCCTGTGACATCGTGGTGTTGATCTCGGCGACGGTCCTCCCCACCTCGCTCCTGTCGACGCCGCCCGTCGCGATGGCCTGCTGGGCGATGTTCTGGAGCTGCGAGGAAATCGACAGCGCCTGGTTGATGATGGTTTTCGCCGTGTGCGCTATGGTGAGCGCTTCCGAGACGTTCCGCATGGCGGAACGATTCCCTTCCGCGCCAGGCATTTGCGCGCCCCCCGCCGCCGGGGCCTGCCCGCCGCGCGCCGCCGTGCCCTTCCCTGCGGCGACGGTCTTTTGCGGAATGTTCGCTTCACTGCCCGGTGTAATCCTCATACGCAGATCCCTCCCTGAATCCGCATATACAATGCCACTTTCCGAGGGCAGTGTCAATTCTTTTTAGGGCATATTTTTTTATTGAAAAAGCCGGCATCGGAGGTGTATGATAGCCACTCCGGCCGGA
>JAGODF010000425.1 GCA_017998375.1 Spirochaetota bacterium | reverse complement strand
ACGCCGGCAAGGGTGACGGCGAGAATCTCGATGTAGGGACGCTCTTCCTTCTGGGCGTCCAGGGCTCCATGTAGGAGGCGGCCATGCGATCACTGATAACAGCGCTGATACTCGCCCTCGCCGGGACGCTCTCCTGCGGGATGATGGAGGACTTCTACGAGTATTCGGGGAAGGATTTCAAGACGATGATAGTAGCCGAGAATATGCAACAGCTGTATGTTTCGTACGATAGAGGTGCGAGTTTTTCAAATCTACCGCTTAACCAAATCCTTTTCTACTGGCATGTGAATCCCTTTGGTGAGATCATAACTATTGAACAGGACCCAACCAATTGGTATGTATATGTCACTTACCCCGACGGAGTAAAAAAACTTGTTTTTACTATTGCATATTCAGATATAACCATGAAGGCCGTTACCGCGGATATAAACGGGGATTTTTACTTCTGTTTTTACAATACTATCGGACCGGAGCAATGGCTTTTCCGAATTCCTTCTGGTGAATATTTCGCACAACCCGTTTCACAGATGCCTGGTTTTGGCGGTGAAGAAGTCCCAGACTGGAACCTCTGGATTGTCTATACTAATGGCAATCGGCTTTTATTCGCAAATAACACCAGCACTTCAGCGCTTTACACATCAATTGACGGTGGGATGACATTTAATGCTATACCTTCTCCTCCAACCGGAACAACAACCGGTATGATTAGTGATCATTCAGCAATATACGCTATAACCAACGAAGCATCCAATGCCTTCTACCGTTCTATCGATGGTGGTAATAATTTCATTGTACAGGCCACACATGTGGATCCGTCATTAGCTCTGGCAGCAAGTAATAGCGGAAGAATTTTCACGACCACAACATCAAGGATATCTTACAGCGATGACAGCGGGATTAACTGGATAATTGGAATGGACCTCGGTGCAACGATGTTATCGTCGCTCGCCACCGACCATACGGGCAGGTTATATGTGTTATCAGAATCTTCTGGAGGACTTGTCGTTTCAGATGACGGTGGCATAACACCTATATATTTTAATCCTGGATTCATGGGAATACGCATGCAAGTGGTCGAGTACCAGGACTAATCCACCCCGCACCGCTCATCCCCCTATGTTAACGGGACGCACAATCGATATCCTTGCCGGAACAAAAGGCCCACTGCAGAGCGGTGGGCCTTTTCACCTTCCCCCGGAGAAAGCATGACACACGGCCCCGACCTCTTCACCGCCATAAAGGCTAACGATCCGATCCTGTTGCAAAAGCTGATTGAGGACGGTGCCGATATCGAAACGCGAGACGATGACGGGAATACACCCCTCATGGCGGCGTGCGGGAAAGGCACCGACCCGAAAATCGCCCTGGAGCTTCTCCGGCGCGGGGCCGACGCGAAGGTCCGGAACAGGTTCGGCGGCACGCCGCTCCTGTCCGCGGTATTCTGGAAGCGTTCAGACCTGGTGTCCGCCCTCATCGTTCAGGGCGCGGACGTCGATGCCGCGGGCGCACTGGATCGATGTATGGCCTCCATGACACCGCTCGGCATCGCGGTCCTGGACGGCGCCCTGGATATCGCGCGCCTCCTGCTCGACGCCGGTGCCGATGTCAACGGGCCGGACGGCGAGGGAAGAACCCCGGTGTTCTTCGCAGCTTCCGCGTCCGGAGTCACCCCGGGGCAGCTGGAACTGCTGAAGATCCTGCTCGAACGGAAAGCGGACGTCAACGTCGTTGTCGGGTACGAGAAGCGCACACCCCTCCTCGAAGCCTGCCGGTATCCGGCCACGTGCGCGGAGGCGATACGGGCACTGCTCGACGCCGGGGCCGATGTACACGCCGCGGACAGCGGGGGAAACACAGCGCTCCATTTCGCTCTCATCCGGGGAATGGGCCCGGTACACCATGACATCATCCGGCTGCTGGTCGGCAGGGGAGCACGCATCGACGCGGCAAACATGAAGGGGGACACGCCGCTGGACATGGCGCTACGGCTGGAAGACCGGGAACCGGCAAGGATCATGGAGAATGCACGTCGGTGAGCCCGTGAAGGCGCGATTGGCCAATCGCGCCTTCACGGGCATCCGCCCTTCCCTCACTCCACATCGATGATAATCAGCGTTAAATCATCCATGAAGGCATTGTAGCAGTTCCATTCCCGGAGGGCTTTGTAGATGTACTCCGCGGCACGCTCCGCGGGGAAGTCCTGTGACTGCAGTATGAGCGCCTTGAGCCTTTCCCGGCCGAATATCTCCTTCCTGTCGTTGAACGCCTCGACGAGCCCGTCCGTGAAGAGCACCAGCCTGTCCCCCTGCGCAACCTCGAATTCCGCGGGCCGCATGTCGATGTCGTCGTGCAGGCCTATCGCCCTGCCCCGGCCGCCTATCTCCCTCATGGCCGTATCGCCGTTCTTCCGCGAAAGATGCACGAGCGGCTCGTGGCCCGCCCTGGCGTACTGGGCGCGGCGTTTCGCCCTGTCGATGAAGCAGTACCCGGCCGTGAGGAAATGCCCTTCCAGCTTGTCCCGGAGGTACGCGTTCATTCCCTTGATGAAAAGGTCCGGGTTCGACGCGAGGGGCGCCAGGGTGCTGAAAAGGATCTTCACCATGGAGGCGATGAGCGAGGCAGGCACCCCGTGGCCGGAGACGTCGGCGATGAGCACGCCCAGCCGGTCCTGCTCCTGGGAGTGGAAATTGTAGAAATCGCCGCTGATGTTCTCCGCCGGGATGTACTTCACGCCTATGGAGAACGACTTCAGCTCCGGGAGGCTCCGGGGAACGTTCGCGAGCTGTATCCTCCTGGCGATGGAG
>JAGODF010000424.1 GCA_017998375.1 Spirochaetota bacterium | reverse complement strand
CGCCGCCACAGGACCGGAATAGATATATCCGGCGTGGGGCGATATCACGGCGAAGATATTTCCGTCAAGCCTGTCCCCCCGCGCGTCGGACAGGTACTGATCGATGTCGCGGGAAAGCCTGTCAGGATTCGAGGGATAGAATGATCCGGCCACCACCGGTTCTCGTCGCCACATACGCGCCTCCAGCGCCGGCAGAAGATGAACAGGCCGCGGCGCTCGGTACCAGTATACCCGATAAAAATGCCGGAGTCAAACAGAAATTGGCCGGAGAAGGCGAGCCGGCGGTCAGGTGAGGAACTTTTCCGTCTTTTTCAGAAGGCCCCGCTCAACGCAGTCGAGTATCCTCGATGCGGTATCGCGCTTCGACATCAACGGAAGCTCGGTGCGCTCGCCGGAGCGGGTGAAGATGGTCACGATGTTGGTGTCGGTCCCGAAGCCGGCGTCCTTCCTCCCCACGTCGTTGACGCAGATCATGTCCAGGTCCTTTTCCCGCAGCTTGCCCAGCGCGTAGTTCTCGATGTTGTTGGTCTCGGCGGCAAATCCCACCAGGAACACGCCGTTCAGGGCGAAGTTGCTCTGCCGCATGGAAGCCAGGGTTTTCAGGATGTCGGGGTTCTTCACCAGGCGCAGCGTCAGCTCGTCGCTTTTTTTCTTTATCTTCGTCGCGGACCTTTCCGCCGGGCGGTAGTCCGCCGGCGCCGCCGCCATGATGAGCACGGCGTCGGGCGTGAGCTCTCCCTTCACCGCCGCCAGGAGATCCTCCGTCGATTCCACGGCCACCGTTTTGAAGGCGGCGTCACCCAGGAGCGATTCGTGCATGGGGCCGTGTATGAACACGGTCTCGCGGGCCCGGGCGGCCGCCTCGTCGGCCAGGGCGCGCCCCATCTTCCCCGTGGACCTGTTCGATATGAATCTCACCGGGTCGAGGGCCTCCACGGTGGGACCGCCCGTCACTATCACCTTCCTATCCTTTAACGGCATTGACCGCCACCCCGTAAATGATGTCGATGTCGGCGAGTCGTCCCCGCCCCTCGTCGCCGCAGGCCACGGAGCCCTCGCCCGGCTCCACGAGTATCACGCCCCGTCCCTTAAGGCGCTCCAGGTTTTCCCGCACCGCGGGATGCCGGTACATCGCCGGGTTCATTGCCGGGGCGATGACCGTGGGGCATTCCACCGAGAGATAGGTGGTGCTCAGGAGATCGTCCGCTATGCCCGCGGCGAATTTGCCGATGCAGTTGGCCGTGGCGGGCGCCACCAGAAAAAGCGACGCGCTCTCGCGCAGGGAAAGATGCTCCATGCTGCGGTCCTCCCAGGCCGTGGATTCGGTGCTGACGGCGTTTCCCGCGAGCGTGCCCAGCGTAATGGCCGATACGAGCCGCTCCGCGTTCCGGGTCATCACCGGGAACACGGAGTAGCCCCCCTTCACGAAGAGGCGTATCAGGTCGCAGGCCTTATAGGCCGCGATGGACCCGGTGATTCCCAGTATGATCTTTTTCATGGCGCCGCCTGCCCTATCTTCTCGCACGTGAAAAGGCCGGAGTCAAGTAGAAAACCCTTCCTGTCGCCGCGCACGCCGGGGAAATTTTATATTTGACAGCATGTGCGCACCCCGGTAGTTCATCTCCTGCCCCTTGATATTCCTTTTCCGGAGACGATAATGAGACATGCTGTCCTGTGCTTGACTCTGCTGGGCGCATTGGCCGCCGCATTCTCCCCTTCCGCGCGCGCCGAGCAACAGCCGGCGGCCTACTGGAACGACCTGGCTCGCTACCTGGCCGGCATGCCTGTCGATGCGGGGGGTCCGTTCCACAAGCTGACCTTGACGGACCAGTATCGTGAACACCGGACGAAGATGGACGGGTACTGGGAACGGGTGGAAAAGGAGAACGTGGCGCATATTATCCCGTGGCGGAACGCCCACATCCAACCGGTTTTCAACCGGGGTACCGTGTTCTACCCGCTCTGCGGCGGCGACTTCGTGAATATGTATACTTTTTATCCCGAGGCGACGCGCTACATAATGGTATCGGCGGAACCCGCGGGGAAAATCCCGGAGCCGCTGCGGCTCACGGACAGCCAGGCCGCCAGCGGCCTGCGCTCCATCCGGGGATGCATCTGGTCCATCGCATCGGTGAACTATTTCGTGACAAAGGCGATGCGCAGCGAGATGAAGAACCCGTATCTCGGGGGCACCCTCCCTGTGTACCTGGTGTTCGCGGCGCGGCTGAACCTGAAGGTGACGGGAATACAGCCCGTCGGGCTGGGTAAGGACGGCACCATCACCGCGCTGGACGCGCGGGGCACCATAGCCGGGGAGCGCCCCGTCGTGGAAGGCAACCGCATCACTTTCACCGCCCCCGGAAGCCGCACGCAGCGGGAAATCATTTACCTGGGAATGCGCCTGGCGGGCAACTCCGCCGACCCGAACACTCCCCAGGGCAAGTTCCTCAATTCGCTTTCGGGACTGAACGTCCTGATCAAGTCGGCGATATACCTTTTCCACAGGGAACCCTTCCGCGACCTCGCCGCGTTCATCCTGGGCAGGACGAACGTCCTCATACAGGACGATTCCGGCATCCCTTACCGGTATATGGACAGGAACGCCTTCGCCATCAGCTTCTACGGAAGTTTCGACACTCCCGTTCGGCTGGTGGAGATACCGCAACCGCCGGGACAGCCGGACCTGGCGAAGGAGTTCAAGGAAAAGAGCCAGCCCCTGCCGTTCCGTTTCGGCTACGGCGTTCTCCGGCGCGACAAGACGTCCAACCTGCTGCTGGCCGTGAGGAAGAGGGCGCGGTAACGCCCGATG
>JAGODF010000423.1 GCA_017998375.1 Spirochaetota bacterium | reverse complement strand
ACTCGTACCTGCGGCACGACCACGGGTTCTTCAATTTCACTGTGGGCTTCGCTTCCGACGACGGTGTAGTGAACAGGGCGATAGAGTTCCGCGACGGGAAGGCCGAGGCACTGAGCACTATCCCACCCGATGCAAGCGTGATATTGCGTTTCAGGGACAAAAGCACCGTGATGGAGATGCTCCGCATCACCCCGAACGAGACACTGATGCTCATTCTCCACAACAAGATGGTGCTGGACGGCGACATCGCATGCCTGCAGATTTTCAACTTCTATGTCTCGCTCCTCATGGGGAATCGCCACCGGCGAATGCTCGCGGAAAAACTGAAGAAGGAGATGAAGACGCGCCGCAGGGAGTACCGCCCGGCGATGGGCGTGGCGGAAAAACCCGCGAAGAAGAGGGAGCGGCTCGTGCTGCCGCGCGAATCGTTCGGGGCCGGTGTGCGCCATCTCGCCGATCCCTGCCTGAACGATTTTTCGCTGGATGATTTTCCCCGTCTGTGCGGTATGCTCAACCGCCATTTCAGCGTGATGCCCGAGGTCTGCATCGAGCGCCCGCGACTCATAACGCAGTGGTTCCGCGAGCACGGCTACGAGACGCGTGCCAACGGGACACCATGGGTCCCGGAGCTCCGGCAGGCATGGGCCTTCCGTCATCTCATGGCGAACCGGAAGCCAGTCATCGCGCGGGATGACCTCATCGCCGGCACTACCACGGCGAAGGAGCCCACCGGCGTGATCCTCTATCCCGAGACGCACGGAGGCCTTCTCTGGGGCGAGCTCACCTCGGTCCAGGACAGGCCGCTCAACCCGTACCGGATTTCTCCCGAAGAAATTGAAATCCTCCACCGGGAGGTGTTTCCCTTCTGGATGGGCAGGACCATCAAGGACTACGTGCGCGTGAAGAAAGGGAGCCCGCTCTGTCTAAGAATCGACGAGCGGTGGGTCTACTACTTCGCCTGGAAGTCCGTGGGCATATCGCACACCATCCCCGATTATCCGCGCGTGCTGGAAAAGGGGACGCTGGGGATCATGTCCGATATCGACCGCCGGCTTGCGGAGCTTTCTTCCGATGACGAGGAAAAGCGCGCCGCGCTGGAGGCGATGAAGATCGTCCTCGAGGGAGTAAATCTCTACGCGGCGAACCTCTCGGCCGAGGCGGCTCGGCTCGGGTCAGCCGAGCCCGATGCAGCGCGCCGCGCGGAGCTCGAGCGCCTGGCGGCGGTCTGCGCGCGCGTGCCGGCCAATCCCGCCGAGACACTGGACGAGGCGGTGAACGCGGTGTGGATTCTCTGGGTGGCGCTCCACATGGAGAACGTCAACACGGGGCTTTCGATGGGGAGGCTTGACCAGTGGCTCCAGCCCTATTTTCTCCGCGACATGGAAAAGTTCACGGATGAGCACGCGCGCGGTGCGTACGTTCACCGCGCGCTGGAGCTTGTCGGGTGCCTCCTCATGCGGGGCACGGACCACCTGCCGCTGGTGCCGGACATCGGGAACTACCTCTTCGGCGGGAGCTCGTCGGACCAGGCCATCACCCTGGGCGGCGTGACACCGGACGGGAGCGACGCCGTGAACGACATGACCTGTATCTTCCTCAAGGCGACGGAGATGCTCTCCATCCGCGATCCCAACGTGAACGCGCGGTTCCATCCCGGCGTGAACGCCGAGCCGTACCTGAAGCGGCTCTGCCACGTGAACTACCTCACCTCCGCGACGCCATCGATGCACAACGACGCCGCGGTGATATCGTCCCTTTCGTCCAACGGCTACGCGCAGGAGCACATACGGGACTGGTCCGCCACGGGCTGCGTGGAGCCGACGATCTCCGGGAGGCACGCGGGACACACGGGATCCATCCTCATGAACATGGTCTCGGCCCTGGAAATGGCACTGAACAACGGGCGCCATCCCTACATGGCGGAGCGCCTGGGCCCGGAAACGGGTGACCCGGCCAACGGCGGTTTCGCGTCCTTCGACGATTTCTTCGACGCATACGCCGCCCAGCAGTGCTTCCTTATAGACAACGCCGTGGCGCTGAACAATATGTATGCCGAGGCCCACGCGGCGCTCCGGCCAACGCCCTTCCTTTCTGCCCTCACGGCGGGGAGCATCGAAAATGCGCGGGACGTGACGAAGGGCGGCGCGATGTACAATACCTCCGGGAGCTCCAACATCGGCCTGGCGGACGTGGTCGATTCACTGATGGCGGTGAAGAAGCTGGTGTACGATGAAGGTCGTGTCAGCTTCGCGGAGTTGAAGCGCGCCGTCGACGAGGACTTCAATGGCTTCGGGGCCCTCAGGGCGATGATAGGGGAAAACGTACCGCTCTTCGGCTCCGGCAGCGAGGAGGCCCTGGAGATGGCGCGGCGGGTGATGTCCGTGGTCCACGACGCCTACGCGGGACATGCAAACTACCGTGGCGGGCACTACACCTCGGGATTCTGGTCCATGTCCCAGCACGTGGCCTACGGTAACCTCTCGGGGACCCTGCCGTCGGGGCGCCTGCGCGGCAAGGCCTTCACGCCGGGACTCACGCCCCATCCCGGGGCGTCGAAGAGCTTCCTGGACAACATACGCGACGTGGCGCGCCTCGACGCGAAGACCATGGACAACAATATCGCCTTCAACGTGAAACTTGTACCGAAGGCGGGAGAGCCCCTGGATGATATCATCAACGCCATGCACTCTTACGTGAAGAGCTACTTTGACATGGGGGGGATGCAGATGCAGTTCAATATGGTCTCCTCGGCGACGCTGCGCGACGCCATGGCACACCCGGAGAATTACCGCAACCTCCTGGTGAGGATATCGG
>JAGODF010000422.1 GCA_017998375.1 Spirochaetota bacterium | reverse complement strand
AAGGACGTCGAGGTAGGGCCGGTGCAGACACGGATGTCTTCCACCGGCCCCTGCAGAGTGAATTCCGATCACGGAGAAAGCCAAGCCTCCGCGGCGCCTGAGCGGCGGCCTTTTTGCGCTACTTTTTGGGCCGCCTCCAAAAAGTAGCGAGTCCCCTTACATGGCGCCGGCATGTGAAAACGGAGCGCGAGATCCTCGCATTGCAACGGCATCGTCTCACGCGGAGACGCGGGGATCGCGGAGAACAGCGATGGTGGTTGCAACAGGCACTATCTCAATCAACATCAACGCGCGACACGGAGTAGCTGCCGCTGCCGGCATCGACCGTCACTTTCAGGTAGTGCCGCCCTATGCCGTCGTAAAGCTCCGGGTGGCCGCCGCCTCCCCCGGAGATGTAGGTGTCGATGCCGGCCGTGTCGAAATGGTAGTATGAGTGGATATGGCCGTTGAAGATCGCCTCCACGTCGCCGCCGCCCAGGATGGCGATCAGCTTGTACGCCTCGTTCCGGCTGCTGAAACCGCCGTTCCTCGCGCCGCAGGGATCGATGGCCGGATAGTGGGAGATGAAAAACTGCACGTCGCTCGCGCTCGCCGGGACCCAGCCCCTCAGCCAGACGTAGACGCGCTCCTCAACGGTGGCCCCGGAGGAATCGGCGAAGATGAAGGTCGCTCCCTTGTATCTGAACGTGAAAGAAGCTCGACCGAATATCGTGCGCCAGTACGCGTACTGGCCGTCATAGGTGTCATGGTTTCCCGGTGTGGCGTAGAAGGGAATGTTCAGGAGAGACAGCGTATCCCGGAAGCGGCTCATCTGGCCGGTAGTCCCGTCATGGGTGAGGTCGCCGGCGGACACGACGAAGCGAAGGGAGTTGTCGCTATTAATAACATTGTAGATATCACCCACGTCACCGATCGCATCCTGGATATCAGAAAGGACCGCGAAGGAAAAAGTATCCGCCGTTGTGCTGTCCGCCGTCGAGAAGTCAAGGGCGTAGGTGCTCCCTGCCGTGGCATTGATATCAACGGTATATGCCGTACCCGACTGGGAGGCCGTCGACGTGTTGACCGCGCCGGGGTTCAGGTGCGCCATGCCCGCCACTGCGTTCCGGAGGACGATCCGCCAGTCCTCAACGGCGGAACCCGCGAGGCCCAGGGTTACGGTGACCGCGGGAGACTGGAGCCACAGTTCAATATAACCGGAGCGCAGGTCCTGGATGGCACCGAGGCCCCCGGAGACCGCGATCTTTGCGCCGGCGACGCTGCCATATCCCACCGAGAGGTCCAGCTCGGAGTAGTCGGTCGGTTCCTGCGCGCATCCCGCGGCGAGCAACAGCAGGACGGCAACCATCCTTTTCCTGATCACGCCCACCTCCTAGAATCTCATGGCGCACTGCATGTCGAAGACTGCCGCATAGCCGTACGAATATCCCAGCTTGAGCGAAATCCCGTCATGCACGTGCATCTCGGTTTTCACTCCGACATATCCCGCGAATCCTCCTGTCAGCCCTCCGGTGAAATCATCGCGCCGGTGATTGTAGTAGACGTACACTTCCCCGAAGGGCGCAGACAGCCTTCCAAGATCAACGCCGAAGCCCATTTCAAAGAGGAGCTGGTCCGTCGTCAGCACGGGGTCCCCCTTGATTACCGGGAAGGTCACCCATTCGCGGTTGTACCCTATCTCGTAGTATACCCAGGCCCCGCGCATGCTGTTCCAGACGGAGCCGAGGGTGATTCTCGATGCGGCGCAGAGATCGATCCACCTCTTGAAGAAGCCGTCATCCTCGAAGTCGTGGTAGCCGTACCGGACAAGCGGCGACGCGGACACCAGGGGGCGCTCGAATTTCTTCACGAGCCCGTTCACGCCGACAAGCTCGATCATCGTCTCGAGGAGATACCGGTTGTTGGGATCGTCAAGGGCGTTCCAGGCCATCGGCTTCACGCTGAAGGCCCCGTAGTGGACTTCCAACCCGTAATGCAGGAACCGCGAATACTCGAACTGCACGTCATCGACGATGACCATGCCGAGGAAGGGCCGGACGCTCAACCCGCCGCCCCGGTACGGCCCGGCGTGGGAGCGGTTCATCCCGACGGTGGAACCGTACAGATCGGCAAGCCAGGAAAGCGCGAAGCCGCTGCCGCTCGCGGCGATCACCGGGACCATGGGCCACGAAAGCCGGCTTGAGGCGCCGGAATGCGCATAGTAGAGGGCCGTTCCCGCCAGGACCCCCAGGCTCGCGGTGCCGATACAGAAAAGATCCCAGGCAGTGTCTTTATCGCCAGCGACGTAATGCCCGGAGCCGCGGATCAGCACGCCGGGAAAGATGGACGCGGCGCCGGGGAGGATGCCGGGAGCATACTCCGAATCATCTTGAGCGGTTCGCGCACTCGGCGAACCGGCACCCGCGTCTTCGCCGCCATGAACGATGCCGGGAATCAGACACAGTACCAGCAACACGGCTGTCACTTTACATTTCACTTTTCAGCCATCGCGAAGGAATATTATTCGATAAATTGTTTCTATATTTACGCGACGGTCAAACACTTTATTATCCATGCACGGAACATTGCTGATAGTGAAGACAGAGCCCGGCCTGGCAAGCGCATTGCCTCACGCTGAGACGCAAGTCGCGCGGGAGGGATGCGGGGAGAGCGGAGCTGAATGATACATTGTGTCCTTGCCGCTCATCCTGAAGGCGCGAAAGCGCTTTCGCGCCTTCACAGTACGATCAAAATAAAAATACTTGACCCACCCCGCTCTGCCAACTACCATCCCCCTCAATGAACACGAAAATCCTCACATTCGCCCTTGCGGCAC
>JAGODF010000421.1 GCA_017998375.1 Spirochaetota bacterium | reverse complement strand
GCTCGCCGGCGCGCTGGTGACGCTCGCTTCGCTCGTAATGCCGTGGTTCAGGAAGGAGTACCTCCTCTCCTCGGATTTCATCTCCGCGGGAGAGATCCTTGCCGGTTACCTGTTGCGGGGCGATACGGTTCCGGGCATCACGGTTTCCGCCATCTCGTCAATCGCGGCCCTTTCCGTCGCGGCCCCCTTCATGAACACGCGCCTCGCCGCGCTCCTGGCGCTCCTCTCCCTGGGGCTCGGCGCCGCGATGCTCTACTTCAACGCGGTCCCCTTCGAGAGGTTCTCCTGGGGGCTCATCGTCACCGGCGCGGGTCTCTCAATCATGCTGCTGGGATTTCTCGGCAAGAAGTGAGAGGCGAGTGCTTTTCCTGCCCAGCCTTCGGTAGCGTTCAGTCGACTCCACATACTCCGCGATCTTCCGCATCATCGCGACACACTCGGCCGGGTACTTGCCCACCGACGTCTCGCCCGAGAGCATGATGACGTCGGTGCCGTCGTAGACGGCGTTGGCGATGTCGCTCACGTCGGCGCGGCTGGGGTGCGGGTTGTCGATCATCGACTCGAGCATCTGGGTGGCGGTGATAACGGGCTTCCCCGCGGCGTTGCATTTCTTTATCATCGTCTTCTGTATCTCGGGCAGGAGCCACGGATCCATCTCCACGCCCATGTCGCCGCGCGCCACCATTACCGCGTCGGTCTCCGCGAGGATGCCGTCGAAGTTGCCAATCCCCTCCGGGTTCTCTATCTTGGAGATTATCTTCACTCCCGTGTCCGCCAGGCGCCCGCGCAGCTCCCTCACGTCGTCGGCGTCGCGGGTGAACGAGTCGGCGATGAAATCGACCTTCATGGACACGGCGAACTCGATGTTGGGAATGTCGTGCGGCATGGTGTAGGGATACCCCACGACGGTGTCGGGATGATTGAGGCCCTTGCGCGAGCGGACCAGGTCGCCCCAGAGCACGCGGCAGGCGATGCGCCCCTTCTCCACCGCGGTCACCTCCAGGCCCACGTAGGCGTCGTCGATGAAGATCTTGTGCCCCGGCGCGACGCACTCGTGGAGCTTCTCGTAGGTGACGGGGATACCGTCTGCGAAGGACGATATCTTCGGGTAGTCGGAGCCGTCCGGTTTGGGGAGGTCTGTGCGCAGCACGAGCGTATCGCCCGCCTTCACCATCAGCGGTTCGGGGAGGTCGCCCAGCCGGATCTTCGGACCTTTTATATCATAGACGATGAAACCCCGCGGGCTCACCCTGCGCCACTCTGCGATGGCCTTCCTGTGGAAGGACTCGTCGCCGTGCGAGCTGTTGATGCGCATGCCGGAGAGGCCGTTCGCGTGGAGTTCCGCGAGCTTGTCGATGGAGCCGGGCCCCACCGTGGCGAGTATCTCGGTATTCATCGCGGAACCCTCCAGAAACAAAACTTAATCTATCACGAACAACGACAAGTCAACCACAGAGGCACAGAGGCACAGAGGGATATTTGGCGGCATTATTGAGTGCATGCCAGCGAGCCACGAGGGCGAGCGCGTGGGCTGCGCGGGAGGACGGGCAGGAGGCCCATCCGCACCGCGCATGCACCGACTGAATCAACAACACAGACCAAGCCACCACGGCGTGTGAGTGGCGGCCTTTTTGGTTACTTTTTGGGCCGCCTCCAAAAAGTAACGACACCCTCATGGCGCCGGGCATGTTGAACGGAATACCGGGCCGTGGAACGGATGCCGCTGTGTCTCTCTGCGGCTATTTTTAAAAGTCATTTGTTAAAGTCCTTCGCCTGGCGAAAGTAGCGCTCCACCGCCCATTTCTGCAGGTCGAAGACATACGGCGACGCAGGCGACGTGCACTGAAACAGTTCCTTTTCCCTGCCCTGGAAGATCGCGAATTCGTACGTTTTTCCCGAAGCGTTGACGCGCACGCTGCAGAGCGGCGCTCGCAGCGACTTCGCGTCTATTTCCGGAAAGGAGCGCGCGCGCAGCGGCCCGAACGAGCCGATCACCGCGTTCACCGCGTTTATGTCCACGGTTTTCGCCTGGTCGTTCGCGAAGAACCACTTATCGGGCTCCTTCGGCGGCTGCGGCGCCTTGCCGCCTTCGGGCGCCGGTTTCTTCCCGTCCTTGGGTTCCGGCGCCTTCACGCGGATGAGCGACGTCTTCGCGCCGCGGTAGGTTATCTCGAAGGAATCGATGTCCTCGCGCTTCACGTCGAAGATAACCTTGTCGCGGAGGTCGTCCGCCTTTTTATCAAGCTCGTATTTCAGATTTCCCGACGCCTTGAAAATCTCCGGGCGGTCTGCGAGCCGTATGAAGGTGTGGCTCGTCTTGGAGCTCTTCTTCCCGAGGTAGACGTCGCGGAGCACCGTGCCGCCCGCCTTCACCGTCACGCGCAGCGCTTCCTCCGGCGTGAGCTCGAAGCGCTCGTAGTGCGGCTTCTCGGAGCTGATGTCGGTGATCACCAGGTCGCGGAGCTTCTCTTCCATTTTGTCGACGATGCCCTTGTCCGCGGGAAAGCCCGCGTCGCCCAGGAGCCAGCGGCCTTCCTTCTTATAGATGCGCACCGTCGTTCCGCCGCGCGAGAGTACGATCTCGTCCGCCGCGGTCCATGTTTCCAGGCGCGGGAGGTTCGCCGCGCGGTCGCCGCGGGAGGCGATAAGGTACACCAGCAGCAGGACGACTATCGCCCCGACGGCGTAAAGGAGTTTCCTGTTCTTCATTTCGCGTCCTCCTTCCTAGAGAACTCGAGCGCGATGCTCTTCTTCTTTTTCCGGTGCCATGCCATCATCGACGCGCCGGTTGTTCCGACGATCAGCGCCGGCAGGAGCA
>JAGODF010000090.1 GCA_017998375.1 Spirochaetota bacterium | reverse complement strand
CCCCAGGATGATGTACCCCACCTGGCTGATGCTCGAGTAGGCGAGCATCCGCTTGAAATCGTGCTGGCGCAGCGCCAGGAGCGCGCCTGCGAGTATGGAGAGGCCGCCCATAAACAGGATGACCGAACGGAACGCGGGCCCCATGGGGAAGACGCCGGTGAAGAGCCGTATCAGCGTGTAGACCCCCACGACCTTGGTGATGATACCGCCCAGAATTATCGATACCGGCGCCGGCGCGGCCTCGTACGCGTCCGGAAGCCACCAGTGGAACAGGACCAGCCCCCCCTTGACGAAGAGCGCGCACATGAAAAGACCAGCCGCGAACCTCGCGAGGAACGTCCCGTTGTCGGCGAAGGCGGCGCGGACCGGCGCGAAGGAAAGGTCGCCGGCGATAAGGAATATCAGCGCAATGGACGACAGCAGCGCCGCCGTCGCCAGCGCGGAAAGGATCAGGTACTTGAAGGCGCCCTCCAGGTGCTCGGCGCCCCCGCCGGAGGCGATGAGGATGAAGGACGTGAGTGCCGCGACCTCCAGGAAAACGTACATCGAGAAGAGGTCGTTTATCATCACCACGCCGTTGAGGCCCGTGACGACGATGAAGAACAGGTTGTACAGGCGGAAACGGTCCTCGTCGTCATCGGCGGCTTCGCGCGTGACGACGGCCGCCGTCAGTGCCACCAGGGCGATGATGAAAAGCAGGAGAAGGGTAAGCCTGTCCAGGGAAAGGTGCAGGACAAAAAGAGATTCCAGCATGCGCGTGATGGCGTACGACGGCTCCAGTGGCAGCACGGCGTAGGCGCCCTGGAATATGCAGAACAGGGCGAACAGCCAGAACGCGGCGCCGCGCAGGAACCTCAGAAACGGGAGGTTGATGACGATGACGCACATAAGCGGGATGATGATCAGCAGTGTTGCCATATCCGTCTCTGTCCTCTACCTCAACACGTAGTACATGACCAGTATCATTCCCAGGATCGACCACATGATGTATCCGGCGATATTGCCGCTATGAAAATTCCTCAGGAACTGCGAGACCCTCGCAGTCGCGGCGGGCACCGCCTTCTCGAAGAAGCGGTCCACCGTGCGGTCGCACCAGTAGCCCCCCACCGCGACCGCGGAGATGAGCCCCTTCATGATATAGTACGGATCGAAGAGCCTGCCCTCCGCCTTTTTGTACATCCAGAAAAGGGGCCTGGTGTTGTAGATGTGGTCCACCGCCTTCAGGCCGCTTCCCATGAACCGGACGCCGTTTATATGGTTGATAACGGCGCCGATGAGGACCACTCCGGTCATCGCGTACAGCAGCATGGCCGGCGACTGGTGGCTCCCGGCGGCGCCCTCCCCCGTGATGGGGCGGATAAACGCGTTCAGCGGGAGATAGTTCATCACCCCGAAGACGACGCACAGCCCGGCGAGGGCGACCATCGGAATGAGCATTGGCGCCGGGGATTCCTTCGCATCGGCCATCCCGCCACCCCTCTTGCCCAGGAAGGCGGCGTGCCCCAGCTTCAGGAACGAGGCCGCGGTGAAGAACGAACCCATCAGCGCCACCACGTAGAACGCGGCGCCGCGCTGGAGGGCCGCCTCGTAGACCAGCTCCTTGGAGAAGAACCCGTTGAAGGGCGGCACGCCGGAGATGGACGCCGCCGATATCACGAAGCACGCGAAGGTCGCGGGCATGACGCGCCAGAGGCCGCCGAGCTTCGCGAGGTCCGTAGTCCCCGCCGAGCGCTCCACGGAGCCCGCGGTGAGGAAGAGACAGCTCTTGTAGATGGCGTGGTTGACCATGTGGAACAGGCCGCCGATGATCCCCGCCGGGACCGCCGTGCCAATGCCCAGGATCATGTAGCCCACCTGGCTGATGGCGTGGTACGAGAGGAGCTTCTTGTATTCCTTCTGGACCAGCGCCATCATGACGGCGAGCAGGATAGTCGTCGCGCCGACGACCATCAGGAGCGTGCTCAACCAGGAGTCGGCGGTGAGCCGGAAGATGTCCAGCGTAACGCGCGCCAGGAAGTAGATGCCCAGGAGCTTCTCCAGCGACGCGGGAAGGAACGCCATGAAGGGAAGCGGCGCCTTCTGCGCGGCGTCCGGGATCCAGCTGTGGAACGGCATGGCCCCGGCCTTCGCCGCGGCGCCTATAGCCAGGAGGATGAACGCCAGGGTGCCGGTCCCGCCCACGGACACGCTCATCTTCGAGATGACGAAGGTCGACGAGAGGTGCGCCGCCAGGGCGATGCCGCACATCATGCAGAGGTCGCTGAACCCGACGATGAGGAACGCCCGCGTCGCCGCCAGGAACGAGTCCTTCCCGCCGATGGCGATCATCGCGAAGAGCGTCGCCAGCAGCCCCTCCCAGAAAAAGAGCATGAGGAGGATGTTGTCCGCCAGCACGGCCCCGTTCACCATGGAGAGGGTGATAAGCAGGTACGCCGAGAACCGGTGCGCGTAGTCTTTGCCCTTGAGAAACGAGGTCCCGTACAGCGCGATCAGGAAGGCGAAGCCCCCCGTCGCCAGGAAGATAAAGCCGCTGAAGTGATAATAGCGCAGCAGGAAATCCAGGCCGAAGTTCGTCCAGGGAATGTTCAGGACGATATCGCTCCCGGCCCATTTCAGCCAGGCCCCCAGCAGGAAGTCGGCGCCCGCGACCAGCGCGGCGAACCACGCCGCGGCCCCCGGCAGTCTCCTCATGAAGAAGAGCAGAAGCCCCGCGCAGACCGGGGCGATGACCGGTATGAGTAGAATCGATTCGTTCATTTCACCGCACCCAGTATCTGGCGTACCGCGGGCGCCGCGACGTCCGCCGCCCGGTCAACGAGCAATCCGCTCGCCAGGGAAAGCGCCGCGAGCAGCGCCACCGTGGCGACCATGGTGCGCGATTTCTCGGCCACAGGCTTCGTCACCGCCTCGCCGAGGAATATGTGGTTGAAGAGCCGCAGGAGGTACACCACCGTGAGGAACGCGGCGGCCATGAAGGCGAGGGCGATATGCCACTGCCCCTTCTGTATCGCCCCGGCTATCACCAGGTACTTGCTGAAAAATCCCCCGAAGGGCGGTATCCCCATCACCGACAGGGAACACAGGAAAAACGACACTCCCGTCACGGGCATCGTTTTCATCAGTCCGCCCATCTTCGTAATGTCGCGCTCCTTCAAATTCTGCTCGATGATGCCCGCCGACAGGAAGAGCCCCGCCTTGGAGATGCCGTGCATCAGGATGTAGAGGAGCCCCCCCAGGACGCCTATCTCGCTGCCCGTCGAGAGGCCGAAGAAGATGAAACCTATCTGGCTGATGGTGGAGTACGCTATCACCCGCTTGATGTCCTTCTCGATGATGGCCGCGCCCGCCGACACCACCGTGCTCGCCAGCGCGACCGCCGGCACCACGATGTGCCAGATGTCGCCCACCGTGAGCGTCGCCAGGAAGAGCCGCGCGTAGACATAGACGCCGATCTTCACCAGCACCGCGGCGTGAAGGAGCGCTGTTACCGGCGACGGGGCGACGCCCGCGTCCGGGAGCCAGCTGTGGAACGGCAACGTCGCCGACTTGGAGAGGATGCCCGCCATGATGAGGAAAACGGCCAGGTGCCCGGCGGGGCGGTTGCTGTAGAACTCTTTCAGAACGGGGAAATCGAAGGAGCCCGCCTCGCCCCAGAGAATGAAAAAACCAACCAGCATGGCCAGGGCCCCGAAGGCCGTGACCAGGAACGCCTTATCCGCGCGGACAACGTACTCCCTGTTGCGGAAAAAGCCTATTAGCCTCCAGCTCGTGACCGCCGTTATCTCCCAGAACAGGTAGAGCATGATGGCGTTCGCCGCGTAGCATATGCCGATCATCGAGCCGAGGAAGAGGACCACCATCAGGTAGTATTCGTTCTGGTGCTCGTAATGCGAGATGTAATCGAACGAGAACACCACGATGACCGCGCTGATGAAGGACGATACTATCGCCATGAAAATCGCCAGCAGGTCCGCCCTGAAGAGGATGTTGAATCCCTGGGCAAGGGGATACGAGTACGTGACGATCCTGCCGTTGAGCGCCTCCGGAACCAGGGAGAGCGACGCGACCAGGGGCGTGAGTACCAGAAGCAGGGCTATGATATTTCTTAATCGGGGTAATTTAAGGCCTATTACGGGTACAAGAATGGAAGCAGCCGTAGGTACAAGTAGTGCGGATATAAGTATCAATTCAGGAGTAATCATATCATTCATAATATATACTATCAGTATATATTATAGCCTCGATACGGGACATCATATAGTGAGTCAACATTTTTTTACTACTTACTACATTGCAATGTTTTTTCTTCAAATACACAAATGCACAAGTAAAAATTTACATAATGCTAAAATACTTATATGTCCTTTGTAGTTTTCACTACAAAGATTATAGCACAGGGTACCCCTTTTTAAGGCTCTGACCCCCATTTCCCGGCGCTTTCCCACTTTTTATATAATGATTGACAAATACTCCCTTCAAGTATATCAATGAGTAGTTGCTCATATCATCCCATACAGAGGTTTCACATGCGAAAAAAAATCATACTGATCATCTCTCTAATCATTGCCGTGGCGGCCCTTGGCGTGTCATCCGGTTCTGCCGGCGACCCCGACGCCGTTGTAGGAAACTGGATGGTGCCCGCGAAGGACGGCACAGTGCAGATTTACAAGTGCGGAAACCTTTATTGCGGCAAGCTCTCCTGGCTGAAAACGCCCGGCGACAAGGACACCAACAACCCGGATCCCGCGAAGAGGAACGACCTGCTCCTGAACAAGGTGATCCTGCACTCGTTCAGGTATGACGGCGACGAGTGGGTCAAGGGGAAGATCTACGATCCCAACGACGGCAAAAC
Source organism: Spirochaetota bacterium (assembly GCA_017998375.1). Lineage (GTDB taxonomy): Bacteria > Spirochaetota > UBA4802 > UBA4802 > JAGODF01 > JAGODF01. The sequence continues at coordinate 8,052 of JAGODF010000090.1, read as the reverse complement.
TTACAGCTGCCTGATGTGGATGGACGGATATAACAGGCTCTACGTGAAAGGATACATCGGCATCTCGCTCATCGGGCGGAAGGAGCTCTGGACGAGGGTGAACAAGTAAGCAAAAAAATTCATCAGGCGGATGATAAAGGCCCCTTCGACAGGGGCCTTTAAATTCATGGCGAAGGCCTCCGCGATGATTCGCGCTTCCTCGACGCTGAGGGCGCGGGGCTTCCTACTCCTAACGCCGGACGTGACTCTTTCCAGGAGAGCCCCTTACGACGAGACGCCATCCAGAGGGACATACCTGAGCGTTTCTTTCAAGATGGGAAATCTCTTCCAGATGGAGGAGCTCCTGGAGAAGAAGTGCCTCTTCCGGAAGCGGGTGTGGAAGCTGAGATGATCCGGCGGTCCACTGAGGGTCCCCTGAAGGCGGTGAAATCGGCAAGTGTGTCCAGGTCGTATTCTTTATGAAAATTATAATAGAGTTCTAGGAGATTGATTTTGTTGATATACAGAGCGTATTTCTTTTCGGCGGAGAATCTCAGGAGCTTTTCAACCCTGCCGGCGCCTTCCTAATCAAGGATAAGGCGATAATGGCGCAGGCGTCAAGGACGTAATTTTTCATTCCTTATTCAAGTTCCTTTTCTTTTTTCTTTCTATATAAGAACTCTTTCGAGGAAAATGACCCCTTCCTGTGTTTCGACCAACTCGACATCTTTGCCGCCAAGACGCCTTACTATTTCCGCTGATAGGCTGATCCTGTTTGATCGAATAGTGAGTGTTTTCATAATCAGAGCATAATTTGTCCTTAATTGGTTTTAATCGCTTACGTTATAGCGATTAACTCTTTCGCAATCGGATACAGACTCCATCATCGCCCTAATGGACTTTTTATCGAACGACCCGGAAAATTTCAACAGATCAACGCCCCGGGCTCCAACAGGACGTGTAACGAGCATCGCCCGGGAGCTGGAGTGAGCAGGGAGGGATGATAATCAGGAGCCGGAAGAAAAGTTGTTTCGTATAACCGTGGCGATGTTCTCACGGTTATAGGGTTTCATTATAATGCTGCGTATGCCGTATTCACTCGCGGTCGCATTATCGATAGACTCCCTGGAACCACTGCAGAGCAGGATGGGAAGATCACCGCGTTGCACATGAATTTTTTTTGCAAGATCGCTTCCCGTCATTCCCGGCATGGTCTGGTCGGTTATGACCATGTCGAAGGAACCTGGAGATTTCATGAAAACATCAAAGGCAAGTGATCCGTTTTCCGCGACCACGACCCTGTAACCCAGCGATTCGAGGATTTCTCTTCCGAGGTCCATGAGAAGATCATCATCCTCGACGAAAAGTATTCTCTCAGTTCCCTTGGGAACATCTTCAGGTTTGGGGCCCATGCCGGGCAATGAGGTGTCCGCCACGGTAGGGAGCGCAATATAGAATGTGGTTCCCTTCCCTGGCTCGCTTTCGAGGTTGATACTGCCGCCGTGACTCTTTACGATGCCGTGAACCATGGAGAGCCCCATTCCAGTTCCCTCGCCGGGTTTCTTGGTCGTGAAAAACGGATCGAAAATCTTGTCGAAAATCGCCGGATCAATTCCTGTACCGGTATCATCGATAACGAGGAGAGCGTACGTGCCGTGGGTAACGCCTTCCAGCATTTCGTGTGTATCGTTCCCCGCGTCGACGGTTTCCAGCCTTACCGTGAGAACACCTCCATGGTCCTTCATCGCATGTGCCGCGTTGGTGCAGAGGTTGATTAGCATCTGCTGAATCTGTGTGGGGTCCCCCACGACTATCGGTTCGGAAATAATGTCGCTCGATATCTCGATGGTCGTGGGAAGTATGGCACGGAGGAACGTGATTGTCTCCTTCACGAGGGGCTTAAGCATTACCGTGGAGCGTTCCTCCTTGTCCTGCCGGCTGAAGGTCAGTATCTGCTTGACGAGGTGCCTTGCCCTTTCCGCAGCCTTGAGTATCTGGTCGAGGTTTTTCGTACAGGAATCGCCCGGCTTGTGTTCGAGCTGTGAGAGTTGGGAATACCCGATGATGACGCCGAGGATATTGTTGAAGTCGTGGGCGATTCCACCCGCCAGTGTGCCGATGGCTTCCATCTTCTGTGACTGTCGAAGCTTTTTTTCCATCGTTGATTGTTCGGTGATGTCCCGCTTGACCGCCACGTAGCTGGTGATTTCCCCGAGTCCGTTTTTCACGGGGGAAATGGTTTGTTCCTCCTCGTATATTGTCCCGTCTTTTCTCGAATTTAAAATGCGGCCATGCCATACCTGGCCGCGGGAGATCGTGTCCCAGAGACGGGTGTAGAATTCCCCGTCCTGCCTTCCGCTTTTCAGTATGCGGATGTTTTTCCCGAGGACTTCATGGGCGGAATAACCGGTGGCGGTCCCGAAGGCCGGATTGACAAACCGAATGGTGCCGTCGTTGTCAGTTATGACGATAGAGTCAGCGGTCTGGTCAATAGCGGTGGAAAGGAGCTGGCGCTGTTCGAGGAGATAGTCCGCGATATCGGCCCTTACGCAGACACCGGCGAAAGTACCGCCGCTCATAACGGGGAGAACCATGTTCTGGCTTTCCCTCATGAGCTGGAGAGCGGACTCTATGTCCTGGTCGAAATCTATGTGGGGCTTTTCCTGGAGACAGTCTATGACGAGGGAGTGGGGAGCCTTGACAAGATCATGGGGAGTGAGTAATCCAAGGAAACGGCCTTCGTCCATTACGGCAAGATACATCTTCTCAAGTAGAACCTGCTCGACGTTTGAGACTCCTTCGTAAGGGCCGACAATGTCATAATCCGTGCGGAGTAGGTGACCTGCTTTCATCGTGTTTCAGACCGACTGGAATTATCGCCGGGAGTTATTACGGCCCGTCGTCTCATTCTTCGGAATTGAATTTTTCAAAGATGATCTCCACGCTGAAATCCACCCGAATCATCTCAGTGTCCGACATGAAAGGTATTACTTTTTCCATCAAAATTCTATGTATCTTTTCGAAGGGCATCCGCTTGAGGATAACCTTGTTTACGACGATTGCTTCCACGATTTCGTCATTGATTTCGAAAATATCGAAATTGTTCGGCAGGAGGAATTCCATCGACTTGGATATGCCGCTCATCCCGATTGGAGACTTCCTGCCGAGAATCAGTATATCGGAAAATGGAGGAAGTTTCGCTTTTTCGAAGCTCAGGGCGACGCGGAAAGACATGTTGTTTGACATCGAGCTGCTCCTGCCTTTTTGCAAATAATCGACCCGAAAAAAGTGCACGTCAAGAAATTTTTATTGAATCCGCAAAGCCCGTTTTTTACTGTTAAAGAATAAGGTATAAATAATAAATGCAGTTTAACCGGACTGACTAGAATCGTTATATTCCGCTCAATTATCGGAAAAATCACCCATTTCGATGCGACATCAAAAAAAATATCTTCCTTTGATTCGTTGTTATTATTCATGAAGTTGCTCTTTACACGGAATGGGTTCACTCCGGACATAAGCGCTGTTAGGAGAAGCGTGCTTCGGGAAAAAAGCCGCGGTCCCGATTCTTCGGGACCGCGGCCATGGTGCACAACTCAATGTGGTAAAAACTACTCGGCCAGCGCCCCCGTGAAGATGCTGTCGCTCGCCTTGACGACCGCGGCCTCACCGGAGAGGATATAGTCGCAGTGCGCGAAGAACTTCTGGAACTCGGCACCCAGCATGAACTGCCCGGAGAGGACGCGCCCGGTGTAGAACGCCGCCTCGTTGTTGTCCGCGAGCAGGGCGTTGAGCTCTGCGCCCTTCTTGCCGGCCTGGAGCTCCTTCATTTTCGGCATGGCCACGGTCAGCGCCCACAGGTGCATCCACCCGTGGGTGAGCGCCGTGAAGGCCCTCTGCAGGGGAGACGCGTTGGCGAAGATGTGGAGGAACTTTCCTTCCGCCATGTCCTTCTTCATCTTCTCGACGGTCTCGTCCATCTTCGCGAGGCCCTTCTTCATGTTATCAATATACTTGTCGTCCACGATGCCCTTGGCCTTCGCCATGGTCTCCTGGATCCGCTTTTTGTAGACGGCGTAGTTGTACTGGTCCTTGTTCATGAGGAGCTTCCTCATGGTGAGGTCCATCGACTGGATGCCGTTGGTCCCCTCGTAGATCTGGAGGATCTTCGCGTCGCGCGCGAACTGTTCCACCGGGTAGTCGGAGCAGAAGCCGTAGCCGCCGTAGCTCTGTATGGCGTCCCCGGTGACTTCCCACGCGGTGTCGGTGTTGCCCGCCTTGCAAATCGGGATGAGGAGCTCGAGCAGGCCCTGGGCCTCGTTCTTCGCCTCGCCCTGCTCGCAGTGGGTCATGTCCACCTGCATGGCGCAGAGGTAGGTGAGCGTCCTCATGGCCTCGACCTTGGACTTCATGGAGAGGAGCATCCGCTTCACGTCGGGATGATTGATGATGGTGACTTTCGGCGCGTCGGGGTTCAGCATCTGGGTGACGTCGACGCCCTGGACGCGGTTGCGCGCGTAGGTGACCGCGTGCATGTACGCGGCGCTGGAGACCGACATGCCCTGGCTTCCCACGTAGAGGCGCGCCTCGTTCATCATCTGGAACATGATCTTCATGCCCTGGCGCTCCTGCCCCATCAGCCAGCCCTTGCACTTGCCTTCGTCGCCGAAGCTCATGGTGCAGGTGGCGGAGGCGGTGATGCCCATCTTGTGCTCTATACCGGAGCAGATCACGTCGTTGAACTCGCCGATGCAGCCGGGCTTCTTGGTGTCGATGAGGTACTTGGGCACCATGAAAATGGAGATACCCTTGGTCCCCGCCGGGTCGCCCTCGATGCGCGCAAGCACGGGATGGATAACGTTCTTGTAATAGTTGTTGTCGCCGGAGGAGATGAATATCTTCTGGCCGGTGATCTTGTAGCTGCCGTCGGCCTGTTTCACAGCCTTGGTCTTCAGCGCCCCGACGTCGGAACCCGCATCGGACTCGGTGAGGCACATGGTGCCGCCCCACTCGCCGGAGAGCATCTTCTCGGTGATGATCTTCTTCTCCTCGCTCTCGGGGAGAAAGCCAATGTACATGTTGAGCGCGCCGATGCTGAGCATCGGGTACATGGTGAACGCGACGCTCGCGCACGAGAAATAGTCGGTCGCCGCCTGGTAGATGACGTCGGGCATGCCCATGCCGCCCACTTCCTGCTTCGTGGCCAGGGCGATGAAGCCCGCCTCGTAGTAGGCCTTCATGCCGGGGAAATACTCCTCCGGGATGGTGACTTCCTTCGTGGACGGATTGTACTGCGCGTGCTTCTTGTCGGCCGCGGCGTTGATGGGATAGACCTGCTCAACGGCGATCTGCTCCGCGAGCTCGACGGTGGACTCGAACGTGTCCCTGTCGAAATCCTTGTACCTGTCGAACTTGGTGAGTTTTTCTACATCGAGCAATTCAAACAGGATGAATTTGACATCCCGTGAATCGACTATTGGATTTAAAGCCATAACCACCTCCTGGTTTGAAAAACGCTGTATTGGTTTTTATGAGACCGGTGCGAAAAAAGTAAACAAGTGAAGCGTATTTGATATAAAATTATTTTACCCTCTTTTTGTCAATGATGATTTGGACAGAAAAAAAGGCCGCCCGCTTATCGCGCGGACGGCCTCTTGTTTCGTCATTGTAATGGACTCTCCCGCTCTATTACTCGAGCGGCGCGCCGGTGAAGCAGGGATCCGAAGCCTTGATGACCGCCGCCTCGCCGAAGAGCATCGTCTCTATCTTGCCGAAGTACTTGGGGAACTCCGCGCCGAGATAGAACTGCGCCGAGAGGACGCGACCGTTGTAGAACGCGGCCTCGGCGTTGTCATTCAGCAGTGCGTCGAGATCCGCGCCCTTCTTGTCGCCCACGAGCTCCTTCCTCTTCGGGATGGTGATCGTGAGGCTCCAGAGGTGCGCCCAGGCGATCGACATCATGAACATCGCCTGCTGCAGCGGGGTGGCGTTCATGAAGAGGTGGAGGAACTTGCCTTCACCCATCTGCTTCTTCATCATCTCGATGACTTCGTCGAGCTTGACCATGCCCCTTTCCACGAGCTCGATGTACTTGTCCTCAACGACGCCCTTGGCCTTCTTCACGGTGTCGGCAACGCGCTTGCGCCACACCTGGTAGTTGTACTGCTCGGGGTTCATGAGGATCTTCCGCATGGTGAGGTCCATCGACTGGATGCCGTTGGTGCCTTCGTAAATCGCGGTGATCTTCGCGTCCCTCATCAGCTGCTCCACGGGGTAGTCGGAACAGTAGCCGTATCCGCCGTAGCACTGGACCGCCTCGGAGGTGACGAGCGTCGCCATGTCGGTGTTCCCCGCCTTGCAGATCGGGATGAGCACCTCGGCCAACGCCAGCGCCTCTTTCTTCACGTCGCCGTCGGCCACGTGCTCGAGGTTGAGGTTGTGCGCAAGGTAGCAGGAGAGAACCCGCATCCCCTCGACGTAGCTCTTCTGCCAAAGCAGCATGCGCTTCACGTCGGGATGCTGCGAAATGGAGACCGACTGCGCCTCGGGATTCAGCATCTGGGTCACGTGGGCGCCCTGCTTGCGGTTCTTGGTATAGGTGATCGCGTGCATGTAGGCCGAGCTCGCGAGGGCCAGGCCCTGCATGCCGACGCCCAGGCGCGCCTCGTTCATCATCTGGAACATGATCTTCATGCCCTTGCGCTCTTCACCGAGGAGCCAGCCCTTGCACTTGCCGTTGTCGCCGAAGCTCAGGGTGCAGGTCGCGGAGCCCTTGATGCCCATCTTGTGCTCGATACCGGCGCAGGTCACGTCGTTGAAGGTTCCGTCGGGAAGGAACTTGGGAACGACAAAAATGGATATTCCTTTGGTCCCCTTGGGGTCGCCCTCGATGCGCGCGAGCACGGGGTGTACCATGTTCTTGTAGTAGTCGTTGTCGCCGGAGGAGATGAAGATCTTCTGGCCGGTGATCTTGTAGGTGCCGTCGGAATTCTTCACGGCCTTGGTCTTCAGGGCGCCCACGTCGGAACCGGCATCGGGCTCGGTGAGGCACATGGTGCCGCCCCACTCGCCTGACTGCATCTTGGGGATGTAGGTGTCCTTCAGTTCCTGCGTGCCGAAGTTCTCGATGAGGAGCGTGGCGCCGTGGGAGAGACCGGGATACATCATGAGTGGAACGCTGGCCGCGCAGAGGACCTCGTTACACGCAAGGCCGAGTGCGTAGGGCATGCCCATGCCGCCTATTTCGGCGGAGTCGGCGATGTTGAAAAATCCAGCTTCGTAAAAGGCCTTGATGGCCGGCTTGTACGCCGCGGGGATTGCGACTACCTTGGTATCGGGATTGTACTTGCAGCCTTCCTTGTCGCCGGGCGCGCTGGCGGGATACACCTGCTCGATGGCGATCTGCTCGGCCAGGTCATAGGTGGATTCCATCATGTCCCTGTCGATGTCGGCATACTGGGAATAGGTTTTCCCAATCTTGTCGACTTCAAGCATTTCAAAAAGAACGAATTTTGCGTCCCTTACATCAACCAGTGGATTGAGAGCCATAAAAGACCTCCTTGCAATATTGAATCCTTTAATTTTAATAGTAACGCGGCAGTATCTCCCAGAAAAACCTGTATGTGTGCGCGCAAGTTATATTAAGAGACTACACTACAACCTAAAATCGGGGCTTGTTCTGTCAACGAGGATTTTGAGGTTTTTGGCCAATTAATGCCCTGTAATCATGGCTGCGCGTGAAAATCCAGTGACGACCAACAATCTGCGCACGGATGGCGTGCCCGGAAGGAAACATCAGCGGGATTACGTCACATCACACATCGCCCGCGAAGCGTCGTCGAGATTCAGGCGGCGTTCATCATGATGCCATGAATGATATTCTGGCCCCGAAACAGTGCGTATCTGTTTTTCCCTTCACGAGGCTGATATCACCCCCTCTCCTGCGCCGCCCCGCAGTATCTCCCAGAAAAACCTGTATGTGTGCGCGCAAGTTATATTAAGAGACTACACTACAACCTAAAATCGGGGCTTGTTCTGTCAACGAGGATTTTGAGGTTTTTGGCCAATTAATGC
>JAGODF010000089.1 GCA_017998375.1 Spirochaetota bacterium | reverse complement strand
TACTCAATCTGGCGAATTTCCTTCTTGAAAGGAACTACTGACGGGGAGGTGCCGTGTGATCAGCAGGGAAAAAGAGGAAATGCTCAAGCATTACAACCAGGGCCTCATACTGTACAAGCAGAGGAAGTGGGACGACGCGATACGGGCTTTCGAGATGGCGCTCAAGGCGGAGCCAAAGGACGGTCCCTCGGCGCTCTACCTGGACCGGGCCCGGAACTACAGGCAGAACCCGCCCCCGGAGGACTGGGACGGCGTGTTTACGATGACCACGAAGTGACGCTCGGTATGGAGCGATACCGGAACCCCGGAAAAAAGGAACGCAGATGGCACGCAAGGTAATCCAGATAAATAAGAACCCCGTCTACGAGATAGGAATGATCACCACCGTGTTCAGCAAGGACACGGAGTTTTACGGCGATCTCAAGTTCAAGAAGTCCCTGCAGATCAACGGCTACATGGAGGGCGAGATCAACTCCGACGGCTTCCTCGTGGTGGGCGAGGGCGCGGTGGTGCGCGCGAACGTCCGCGCGAAGACGGTCATCATCAGCGGCGAGGTACACGGCAACGTCGAGGCCACCGACCGGCTGGAGATACAGACCAGCGGCAAGCTGTACGGGAACATCCGCACGTCGAAGCTCAAAATCGCCGACGGCGTGGTCTTCGAGGGCAAGTGCGAGATGATAAAGGACGCCGAGAAGCCGGACAGGAAGGAGAAGGCGGAGAAGGTAAAGACAGAGACTGCGTCCTAGGGCTCGCGGCGGGCCCACTGCAGGAGCGGGGACCATCTCCCCGCTTTTCGCGTTTATAGGGGGTGTGGTATGAAAAGGGAAGCGCGTCACTACGGGAAGGCTGACGGCGGCGCGGTGCGGTGCGGGCTCTGTCCCCACAACTGCGTCGTCCATGAGGGGAAAAGCGGCATCTGCGGCGTGCGGATAAACGAGAACGGGAAGCTCGTGAGCGCCATCTACGGCGAGGTGACCGCCATCGCCATGGACCCCATCGAAAAGAAACCGCTCTATCATTTCCATCCCGGTTCGGAAATCCTCTCCATCGGCACGAAAGGTTGCAACTTCAAGTGTTCATATTGCCAGAACTGGAACATCTCGCAGGACGCGAATGCCGGTTCGCGGAACTACTCCCCGGAGGAGATCGTCGCCGCCGCGGAGAAACACGATTCCGTCGGCATCGCCTACACCTACTCGGAGCCGATGATCTGGTTCGAGTTCGTGATGGACTGCGCGAAGCTGGCGCGCGCGCGCGGCCTGAAGAACGTGCTGGTGACAAACGGCTTCGTCAATCCCGCGCCGCTCGAGGAACTCCTCGAATTCACCGACGCGATGAATATCGACCTGAAAAACTTCCGCGAGGAGACGCACCGGAAGGTCCAGAAGGGCCACCTCGCCGACGTGCTGCGGACGATCGAGACGAGCCGCTCGCGCTGCCACGTGGAGCTGACCACCCTTGTCGTCACGGGCATCAACGACAACCTCGAAGAGATGCGGGAGATCATCGACTGGATTTCCGCGCAGGACCGGAATATCCCCTGGCACGTGTCGCGCTACTACCCGAGCTACCGCTACGACGCGCCGGCCACCGACGTCAACTTCGTGGTGCAGGTGTGCGATCTCGCGAAGCAGAAGCTTGACCATGTCTACTGCGGCAACATATCGGGCAGCTACGGTTGGAGCGACACCTCCTGCCCGAAGTGCGGCGCCGTGGTGATACGACGCTCCGGGTACAGCACGCGGGTGACCGGGCTTGACGGCGGGAGGTGCGCGAAGTGCGGCAACGACCTGAAGATACCGCGGTGAACGATAGGGGAGAACCCGCGTCATGAAAATGGACGGCCTTTCGAAAATCTCCGACTGCCTCTGGGAGATAGGCACTTCCTTCAAGAAGGGGATGCGCGTCCCCGCGCGCGTCTACGCGAGCGAGGAGCTCGCCCGCGGCATGGACAGTGCTGTGCTCGATCAGATCACGAACGTGAGCCTGCTTCCGGGAATCCGTAACTACGCGCTCTGCATGCCCGACGGCCACTCTGGGTACGGCTTCCCCATCGGCGGCGTGGCGGCCATCGATCCGGGAGAGGGAGTCATCTCGCCGGGTGGAATAGGCTTCGACATCAACTGCGGCATCCGTCTCGTGGCGACTTCGCTCACGCGCGCTGAGGTGGAACCGCGTATCCGTCAACTGGTTGACAGGCTTTTCAGCAGGGTCCCGTCCGGCGTGGGGGAGGAGGGGATGATACGGCTCTCCCGCGGGAAGTTCGACGAGGCGCTGGTGAAGGGCGCGCGCTGGGCCGTGGAGAACGGTTACGGCGAGAGGACCGATCTGGACTACATCGAGGACGGCGGTTGCGTAGGCGGCGCGGACCCTTCGCGAGTATCGCAGCGGGCCTTCGAGCGCGGGAAGAACCAGGTGGGGACGCTCGGCTCGGGCAACCATTTCCTGGAGATACAGGTCGCGAAAAAGGAAAATGTGTTCGATGCGGGCGCGGCGCGCGGGTTCGGGCTCGGCATCGACGACCAGGTGGTGGTGATGATCCACTGCGGGAGCCGGGGCTTCGGTCACCAGGTGGCGACCGACTATCTGCAGCGGTTTATATCGGCCATGAAAAAATACGGGCTCTCCATGCCGGACCGCGAGCTCGCCTGCGCACCGTTCGATTCTGACGAGGGACAGGACTACTTCGGCGCGATGAACTGCGCCATCAACATGGCCTTCCTGAACCGCCAGCTTATCATGCACCGCGTCCGCGAGGTCTTCTCGGAGGTCTTCGGTAAAAGTCCCGCGGAGCTCGGCATACGCCCGGTGTACGACGTCTGCCACAACACCGCGAAGATCGAGGAGCACGATATCGACGGAAAAAAAACGACGCTTTTGGTGCACCGCAAGGGCGCCACGCGCGCCTTTCCGGCGGGCATGAAGGGAGTGCCGGCGCGCTACGCGGGCACCGGGCAACCGGTCATCATCGGCGGGAGCATGGAGACGGGCTCCTACCTGCTGACGGGCGTGCCTTCCTCCGCTCACGCGTTCTTCACCACGGCGCACGGCAGCGGGAGGGTGATGTCGCGCTCACAGGCAAAGCGCCAGTTCCGCGGCGACCGGCTCCAGAAGGAGCTCGCGGAGCGGGGCATCTATATCCAGACGGCGTCCATGTCGGGGCTGGCGGAGGAGGCCGGCGCCGCCTACAAGGACATCGACGAGGTGGTGCGCGTCACGGAGAAGGCGGGCCTCAGCCGCGCCGTGGCGAAGCTCGTTCCTATAGGGAACATCAAGGGCTGATCGCCGTGGAACGGAACAAAGGCTTCGAAATCATGGAGGACGTCACCTGCGCCGATATCGCGCTGCGGATACACGGTGCCGATGCCGGTGATCTGTTCCGGAACGCGGCGCGGGCGCTCCTCGCGGTGATGCTGGAAAACCCGGGGGACGTGGAACGCCGCGTGGTGAAGACTATCACCCTCCAAAACGAATCGCCGGAAATCCTACTGCACGCGTTTCTCGACGAACTGGTTTTTCTGAAAGACGCGGAGCGCCTGCTGCTCTGCGCGGACAATGTATCGATACTGGAAGAAAAAGGGGAATTCCGCCTGCGATGCGACTGTTCCGGGGAGGCAATCGACAGGAGCCGGCACAGATTCCATGTGGACGTGAAGGCCGTCACGATGCACAGGCTGGCCGTGGGGAGGAAAAAGGCCGGCTGGACGGCAACGGTGGTCCTGGACGTGTGAGGGGAAAAAAAATGATTGAAAGGGCGGGGGCGTTCCATATATATCCCCCAAAGCGTACAATCAAGGGACGGGAATATAATTCATCGAGAGGTGCCGGTTCATGAAGAAATTTATGCTTGTTGCAGTACCCGTCGTAGCCGCGCTGCTTTTCGTGTCGGTGCTGTCGTATTCGGAAACGATCACCGAGCAGGATGGCGGACAGGCCGATGATACACCCAGGATCTCCTACGAGTTCGAGCCGGGAGACGTGCTCGCAACACGGGATGAGGGCACCTGGAACGTGGGCAAGGTCATGAAGGAAGGCGGGCAGGGCAAGGACAGGGAAATCCAGATACTCTTCGCCAACGGCGAGGAAGCATGGGTGAAACCCGTGAACGTGAAGAAAACGGTGGCGCTTATCAAGCGGAACGAGCTCCGGGTGGGGACAAGCGTGTTTTTTACGACACAGGACCCGAGCGATTTCCACAACAGTTCCATCAGGTTCACCAATTTCGAAAAGGGTAAAATAACCAGCGTGGGCAAGCTCCACCGTGATGTCGTCACGGTGAACTCTTCCGAAGTGAACTGGAAAACCCAGGTGATCATGGCGAAGTAAGACGCGTAGTGAAATCAATCGCCGAGGGCCGTTCCGGGATGCCGGTGCGGCCCTTTTTACGTGTGCCCGGCAGCGGTTGGAAACAGCCGGTTGTGCATGTATGTCAAGCGGATTGGGGTAAAATATTTGACAGAAACAGGTACGCGGATTGGTATCGGGTAATGCGGCAAGAGGGCGTTACCAGCACGATACCGGCGTATGGAGGCGGAACATGGCGGTGATAATCGACGGCAAGGCGGTCGCGGCGGAATTGAGAAAAGATATCGCCGCTGAAGTGGGGCAGCTGAAGCAGAAATACGGCCTGGTCCCCGGCCTGGCGGTGGTGCTGGTTGGCGAGAATCCCGCGTCGCAGGTGTACGTCCGCATGAAGCACAAGGGCTGCGAGGAAATGGGCATCGCCTCCTTCCAGCACCTGCTCCCGGCGGAATCCTCGCAGGAGGCGCTGCTCTCGCTGGTCAACAAGCTCAACAGCTCGCCGGACGTGAGCGGCATCCTGGTGCAGCTCCCACTGCCGAAGCATATCGACGAAAACACTGTCATCAACGCGATCGACCCGATGAAGGACGTGGACGGTTTTCACCCGGCGAACGTCGGGAAGATCGTCATCGGCAACCAGGACTGCTTCTATCCCTGCACACCCTATGGCTGCCAGGTCCTGATCAACCGCCACGTGAAGGACCTTAAGGGCAAGCACCTCGTGGTGGTCGGGAGGAGCAACATCGTTGGCAAGCCCATCGCCAACATGATGGTGCAGAAGAACGACATGGCCAACTGCGTGGTGACGGTCTGCCACACCGCAGCGCCCGACATCGCGTACTTCACCCGGCAGGCGGACGTCCTCGTGGTGGCGGCCGGAAGGCAGAACACGGTGCGCGGCGACATGGTGAAGCAGGGGGCGGTGGTGATAGACGTGGGCGTGAACCGCATTCCCGATCCGAAAGACCCCTCGAAGACGGTGCTCGTTGGCGACGTGAACTTCGACGAGGTGAAGGAGGTCGCCTCCGCCATCACGCCCGTTCCCGGAGGCGTGGGGCCCATGACCATCACCATGCTCCTGGCGAACACGCTGAAGGCCTTCAAACTGCAGAACGGCATCAAGTAGAAACAGGCGCGGATACAACAGGCGCGGATCATGATCCGCGCCTGTTTTTATGCTACAGGTCCACCTCGACCTTCAGCCGGTTGCCGTTGATCTTCTTCCGGTACTCGAGCTTGTTCAGCGCGTTGACGAAGGAAAGTATGCCCGCCACCGAGATGTCGATATTGACCCCGTTCCCGAAGACTTTGATCATCTTCCCCTTGTACTCCTCCACCGCGGTCACGGTCACCTCGCAGAGCGCATCGGAACCTCCCGTGATGGCCACCAGGTTGAACGACTCTATGGTGGCGCTCGTACCGGTGATCTTCTTCACGGCGCTGACGCCCGCGTCGACGCCGCCGTTCCCGTGTGCCACCTCGAAGGTCTCGGTGCCGTTGTTCTCGCGGTCCTTGACGGTGATGAGCGCCATCGGCGGTGAGTACATGCCGGTGGATATCTGGACGTTGGTAACCTTGTAGCGGCCCTTGTCCTTGTACACGGCCTCGCCTATAAGGACTTCCAGGTCCTCGTCGCGGATTTCCTTCTTAACGTCCGCCAGGGCCTTGAAATATTTGAAAAACATCTCCAATTCATCGCCGGACAGCTCGTAGCCCAGAGTCTTCAGCCGGTCGATCACGGCGTGACGGCCGGAATGCTTGCCCAGCACCAGCATCGATTTCGATATCCCCACGTCCTCCGGCCGCATGATCTCGTAGGTCATCGCGTTCTTCAGCAGGCCGTCCTGGTGTATGCCGGACTCGTGGGCGAAAGCGTTCGATCCGACGATCGCCTTGTTGGGCTGGACGGTGACGCCTGTGATGTGAGTGAGGAGCTTGCTCGTCGTCATGATCTGTTTCGTGTTGATACCTGTGTTGACGTGGAAGAGGTTCGACCGCGTCCTGATAGCCATGACGATCTCTTCCATGGAGGTGTTCCCTGCGCGCTCGCCAATGCCGTTGATGGTGCACTCCACCTGGCGCGCGCCCGCCTGTATCGCCGCCAGCGAATTAGCCACGGCGAGGCCCAGGTCGTTGTGGCAGTGGACCGATATTACGGCGCGGTCTATTCCCTCGACATTTTCCTTTATGTACCGGATGAGGTCGTGGAACTCCGAGGGTATGGTGTAACCCACGGTGTCGGGAATGTTCAGTGTGGTGGCTCCGGCCTTGATCACCGCCGAGAGCATCTTCGCCATGTACGCGCGGTCGCTCCGCGTCGCGTCCATGGGGGAGAACTCGACGTTGGACGTGTACTTCTTGGCCCTCGTCACGGCCGCCACCGCCTGCTCCAGCACCTGCTCGCGGGTCTTCTTCAGCTGGTGTTCGATGTGGATGTCGGAGCTCGAGATGAAGGTGTGGATGCGCGGGTTCTCGGCGCCCTTTATCGCCTCCCAGGCCGTGTCGATGTCCTCGTTGTTGGCGCGGGCCAACCCGGCGACCTGGACGCCTTTCGCCATCTGGGCAATCTTCTGGACTGCCTCGAAATCCCCCTTGGACGCGATGGGAAATCCCGCCTCGATGATGTCCACTCCCAGCTTGATGAGCTGGTTCGCGAAGTGGAGCTTCTCGTTGATATTCATGCTGAAGCCGGGGGATTGCTCGCCGTCCCTCAAAGTGGTGTCGAAAATGTAAACTCTGTTAGTATCGCTCATCTCTTTTCTCCCTTAAAATTCGATAGAATAATTGCACGGAGGACCGTGCCCTTCGCCATGGGATATCAGCTGTCAAGTTTCCGCGGGATCATGTCCCTTCACCTCCGCCACGCCAGTTAATAAAAAAGGCCGCCAGAGAGGGGCTCTGACGGCCTTTGTGATTTTCTGTAATTGCGCTAATTACATCACGAGCCCCTCTCCATTGATTGATGGAGACCCAGTAAAAGACCGAGTAGGGCGAGGATGATATAATTTCTTTGTGCCATTGATACTACCTTTTGATTACTAACCAATAAAGCACGCACCGGCACGGTGTCAATATTATTTACGGATAATTGTGGTATTTTTTATATAACAAAATTACATGGTCGATGCCCCTTGCGTGCATGTATCACTATATCCCACTGTTGAATTCCCCGGGGATGGTATACCGGCCGACCAGTCGGTGCAGCTTCCGGTGTCAGAAAGTGAGTTTCTGTATATGGACTGTCCTTCCGGGGCGGAGGGCTGTTTCGCGGAGCACCAGTTATCCGGGGCCGGGAATTCGGCAGTGCCACCCTTGATGTACACCTGGTCAATGCGGGTTCCGTCCGACGCAATGATACATACTGTCTCACCGGTATTGTTGAGCGAGAGTTTCAAGGTGCCAAAATCCGGTTTCATGCAGAATATCTCCAGGAATTTATCCGAAGATCGCGCAACTACCATGTATTTCCCCGGTTCCATCCTGGTACCCGCGGGAAATATGAACGGAGCGCTTTTCGAACTTCCGTCGATAATCGACAAGCCCCCGATATCACGCACGTCTGTTGCCGTGTTGACTATTTCGATGAACTCCAGTGATTCCTCATACTCGTCCGGATCATAATATACTTCACTTATGAGAATGCCCGAGTAATCCGGTTGACCTTCCACGAGGATGTGTCTGGAGGCGGAAAGACCCGCCGCCCTTGCGAGGATCTCCGCTGTTCCGGCAGAAAGGGCCCGAACCTCCCCTGTCGAGAAAACCTCCAGTACCCCGGGACAGTCCGTTGCCCATTCGATGCCAGTATCAGCCTCGCTCCGGGTCCCGTCTTTATGGATGATAAAACATCGTGCCCGGGTTGTGTCCTCCACCCGCAGTGCGTCCGGGGACAGAACGATGTCCAGACCGCTGGCGGCAGGTGGTGTATCACACGATTCCGGGACATAGGCATTCGGATATGCACAGGATAACATGAAGATACAGATCACCGGAATTGTTAGTCTCCTGAGTATATTGGCATGTAGAACCATAGTGTTTGTGCCTCCTTGATAGAGTATCTGCGTGTAGTACTACGACGGAGATGAGCGGCACGTTGAATTTTTTTGGGGGTCAGGGCAAATTTTCTTGGATTCTGCGGTGTTTCAGGGGGTCAGAGCCTCATATTTGGCGATAACTATCGCAATGAGATAGGGGTCAGAGCCATTCAGGAAGGCCGGGGAAGCTGGAAGAACGGATTACCGGGGGTCAGAGCCCCTGCCGGATGACATGCACCCGCTTCCAGACCAGAAGGAGGAAGAGCCCCAGCGGGAAATCGCTGATAAAAATGACCAGATTTGCCAGGGTGTGCGTAGTGAACTGCGGATTGACGATTCCCGCCAGGAAGAAGGCGAGCCCGAAAAACGACGAAGTGAACTTCGCGACTACGAGCGGCAGCGCCATCATGTAGTACCGGCGCACGTCCCGATATATGAAAAGCGACAGCGCGATGATGGTCGCCATCATGGACACGGTCATGGAAAGCCAGAACTTGCCCGAGTCCCCCGCCGGCGGAAGCGAGGGGAAAAAGGCGGATGATAGTGCATTGATCACGGACAGGAGCGGACCCGGCGCGAAGATAAATACCGCGACAGCGCCGATAAAAAGGGCCGCGTACACGAAAGCCGTGTTTTTCAGCAGCTTTTCACCCGGTGATAATTCCATCGTGCACCTCTTCATATCCGGCCGGCGGTCATGCCAGGCCTTTTTCCAGCATCCCGCCGAAGTAGACATCCAGCAGGGTGGTTATGGTGGCATCGATGTCCAGCCTTTCGTCAAGTACCGCCCAGTGGAACAGTACCTCCTTCACGGAGCCGATGATGCTGTACGATATCACCAGGGGATTGATGTGCTTCACCACGCGGCCATCCTCCTGCGCCTTGGCGATATAGTTCGATATAATGACCACCATCTGGTGAAAGAACGTGTTTATTTTGTCCAGGAGCTTCTGATCCAGGCCGAACGCGTCGCGGAGGAAGACCTTGACGAACAGACGAAGGTCCTCGCTCTGCATCATGCTGCGGGATATCTGGATGTAGAATTCCTTCACTTCTGATATGGGTTTCGGCATGGATATATCCAGGAGCTTGATCGACTCGAACATCAGCTTGAGATACTTGTCGATGATGCTTTCAAGCAGGTTGTGCTTGCTCTCGAAATGCAGATAAAAGGTGCCCTTGACTATTCCCGCCTGGCCGATGATATCGTCGATTGACGTGGCATGGTAGCCCTTTTCCGAGAAAAGCCTCAAGGCTATTTCCATGATCTGGGACTGGCGCTGGAGACCGTCGCGGCGTTTCCTTTTGGGTTTCATCGCTATCTCTTTCTTTATGATGCTGCTCCGGAGTATTCCGGAGGGGTGGAAAAATGGTATTATATGTAATAATATTCTACATTGCACATCTCCTTGTCAATTATTATTCAAATTTCAGGCAGTTTTCGGGGAGGGGTCAGAGCATGTGAATCATATTAAAAAGGCGGCACCTTTCGATGCCGCCTTCATTAATCTGTGGGGTTAAACCATGGCTGGCAGGTTTACCCTTTCCTTTATGAATGATGGAAGAGCGAAGGCCGCCCGGTGTATCGCCGGATTGTAATACTTCAGGGAGGGTTGTATGGCTGCGACCCTCTCTTCACGATAATCCCGGAAGGGATGATATTTTTTGGAGCAGAAGGTGAAGCCGATGATACCGCTCGGATACGTGGGAACCACCGTGAAGTAGTATCCGGGTACGGGATACAGCTTCTTTGCATAGCCAGTAAGGCGCTCGACGATATCACCATGGTAAAAGAAGGACTCGGACTGGGTCGCCGCGATACCCCCCTCGGTGAGTGATTCTTTCATGGAAGCGTAAAAATCCTCGGAAAAGAGGACCTCTGCCGGACCAATCGGATCCGATGAATCGACCAGGATGATATCATACGTATTTTTATGCTCCTTTACGAACTTTGCTCCATCTTCCGCGACTATCCTGACCCGCCTGTCGCCAAGGCCGGACGCCATCTGCGGTATGTGCTTCCTGGAGAGCCTGACCACGTGCTCGTCGATTTCGCAGAGATCAACCTGCTTCACGGAAGAGTGTTTCAGGACCTCGCGGACGGTCCCCCCGTCGCCGCCGCCTATTACCAGTACCTTTTCGGGTGAGGGATGGGTGAACATGGGGACGTGAACGATCATCTCGTGGTAGGCGTGTTCGTCCCACTCCGTGCACATTATCACGCCGTCGAGAACGAGCATTTTCCCGAAGGGCCGGGTCTGGAAGAACTCGATTCTCTGAAACTCGGAATCGTACTGTTCGATGATCCCGTCGATCTTGATGCTCAGGGTCCTGCCGAGTTCTATTTCAAAATTCTCATCGAACCACAGGTTTGAACTTCCAGGCATGCTCTTTACCCCCATGTAATGGTAAACCGATCCCTGCCTTGCGGCAGGGATCGGCGGATACGCTAGGTTTTCCGGCTTTTTTTACTTCCTCAGCGCTACGTTGAGCTTGTAATCGGAGCCCTTGAAGTAGCTGAGGGTGAAGTGAGCCGCTACGTCGGGGTCGTAGTACTTGCAGCTGAATATGTCGATGTAGGCCTTGTTCGTAAGGTTCGCGAAATGGCCCGATATCAGCGATGTCTCTATCAGCTGAATCATCGAATACCCGGCTACCTTCTCATCCTCCCCGAAATTCACGACTATTGTTTCACCAAACCGCTTCATCTGGATCAGGTCGCAGAGCTGTACGACATACTGCCTGATCGCCTCAGCATCGCGGATTATGCCTGGATCACAGTCGCTCACGTCAACGCTGCTGTACAAACCCCACGCCCCAAGTTCACCGAATTGCTCGAGGGTGGGCAAACTCTGTGCCTCCGAGCCCTTAACCAATGATGCTTGCATTTTCTACCTCCCTTAACATCGTAAGCTCTTGTACCTGTTTCGAACCCGGGAGAATACCTCTCTGAAGGTGAAACAGGGTGCATTTTTCCGATTCCAGACTGTTTTTAATGTAATCTACTGCGATCTGGTAGTCAAAATCACCGCATGTGAATATATCAACCGCCGCATAGCCATGCTCCGGCCATGTGTGAATCGTGAAATGCGATTCGGCGATCACTATCACGCCGCTGATTCCATAGGGAGAAAACTGGTGGAAAAAGGGTTTAACTATCGTGGCCTTAGAGAGTTCGGCGGCTGCCATCATCACCTCCTCAACCTTCTGCAAGTCGTTTAGATGACACTCATTGCAGTTGAACATCTCTGCAATAACATGTGTTCCTAAACCCTCCATGGCAATTACCTCGCTTAAACAAATATATATACACGATTTCTCGTGTATGTAAACCCTTTTAAAAATGCGTGAACCCTTGGGTTCACGGTAAAACAAGGTAACTTTGATGTTGAGTAGTTAAGTATCGTAAGAGAACGAAATTCCAAAAATTAATGAATTGTCAGATGAAAACATTCAAACTATATGTCAATAAAATATTGAATGAGATTTTCACCTTTTTTTCGGAACTTCAACAAATAGTATATCACCCCCGGTTTTGGCTAACAATTATTGATTGCGACATAACCGCCTATAGTTTTTAAATTAGTTGTAATATATCAACTAATTTGGGAAACGCACATTGTTTTTAGAAAAAATTTAGTAAAATGTTAAAAAAATTGAAAGGTCATAATGTTTTATTCATATTATAAAATTGTAACTTTAATAAAAATATAATATTATATTTAAATGAATACAAAATATTATATTTATATATTTATAATTATATCGTTTTAATTATTACGGAACACCAATTGATATTGTGTTATCTGGCTACATTATCGTTGCAGAGCGGTAAAATCTTTATCATTCTGGTGGTAAATATTTGCTCTTTTACGGTGTGACAATGACCGAGGAAATAGGGGCTGTAAAAAATTCTTGTAGGGAAGGCCCTTATATCATAATCACGACAGGTATGGGGCAGTGAAGCGTGGCACAAGCCGGGGAAATGAAATCGCGTAATACCTGAATTATTCAGTATATATGAATGCATTTCCCCGGAGACTTGCTTGTAGCACACTTATTGAGGATAAGAGGTGGGCGAATATGGATTTTCGATCGAGGCTGCGACAGCCGGGGCCGGTGCTGCTCGACGGGGCCATGGGAACGCTGCTTTTCCAGAAGCTTCCGGGCTTTTCGGGATGCTTTGAGCGGCTGAATATCGAGCAGCCGGAGGTAATCGGCGATATACATCGCTCCTACGTTTCCTCCGGGGCGGAGCTCAT
The DNA here is from genome assembly GCA_017998375.1 of Spirochaetota bacterium. Taxonomy (GTDB): domain Bacteria; phylum Spirochaetota; class UBA4802; order UBA4802; family JAGODF01; genus JAGODF01. The sequence goes on along the minus strand of JAGODF010000089.1, from coordinate 438 downwards.
CCTCACCAACAGCTTCGGCGGAAGCCGGATAAAGCTCGCGGAGTACGGCCTGGAGGCCAGGTGCGGGGAGATAAACGAAGCTGCGGCGGGTATCGCGAGGAAAGCGGCTGATGGGAAAGCGGTTTTCGTTGCCGGTTCGATGGGTTCCAGCGGCAAACTGCTCGCTCCCATGGGCGACCTTGGCGTGGACGAGGCGTACGAGTCGTTCGCGGAGCAGGCGCGGGGGCTTGCGCGGGGCGGCGCCGACCTCATTTTGATAGAAACAATGACAGACCTGCAGGAAGCGAAGATAGCCCTGCTCGCCGCAAGGGACGCCTGCGGCCTTCCCGTGGTCGTAAGTATGAGTTTCGAGGAGAATGGGCGGACCGTCACCGGCAGCGACATGCTCTCGGCGCTGGCAACGCTTGCGGAATACGGCGCCGACGCCGTGGGCGCCAA
>JAGODF010000420.1 GCA_017998375.1 Spirochaetota bacterium | reverse complement strand
ATCGATCCTGTCGCCGAGGTAGGGGAAGAGTTCCCGGAGCTTGCGCTCCTCCACGCCGTGCTGTATCATCTGGACAATGAGCTTTTCCATGGCGCCCTGGGCGTCACCCAGGCCGATGAAGCCCATGATTTTCGCGATCATGAGGGTGTCCCGCAGTTCGAGCGGTTCCGGCCTGTATTTCAGCAGCCGGAATTCCATGACGGGACCGTTCTTGTCCAGGCACTGGTTGAATCCGTCCACGTACGCCTTCGCCTGTCCCAGGAGGTCGTCATCGAGCTTGGCGATTTCGCTTTCGGCGTCGGGCAGGAAGTTAATGCGGCGCATGTAGCGGTCGATCTCAACAAGGGCGGCATCCCCGGCGAGGCATTCGGCCGCCCGCCCGTTGACCAGCAGCCTGGTGAGGAGCACCTGGAGCTGACGGTCCATGGCATGCATGTATCCCATGCCGCGGGCGAGGTCGTCGCGGCTGTTCGCCTTGATGACCGGGATGCCGTGTGCGTTGCGTTGTATGAGAATATCACCGCGGCTTCCGGCAAGTATCAACCCCTTATTCCCGATCTTCATGGAGGGCCTCCGTGTGAAAGTGCATGCATGCGCTTGAAGGAACACTACACCCCATCGGGAACGTCTGCAAGTAAAAAAACTCCGTAATGCTATTGCGGTAAAACCATAAAAAAGGCCGGCTGGTGTGAATTGCGGCAATAATTTATTTTCTGCTTGAAGTATCGTGATACCGATTCTAGTATGCTTCGAAAACGGGCACGGTCCCGCCTGGAAACATAATGAGAACAATCGCCATTTCCAACAACAAGGGCGGCGTGGGGAAAACGACCACCACTGTCAACATCGCCGCGGCGCTCCAGATGCTGGGCAACCGGGTTCTGGTCATCGACATCGACCACCAGGCCCAGTCGACCTACCACCTGGGCATCGATCCCAACAAGGTCAAGTACTCGGTCTACGACATCATGAGCGGCGAGGCGGAAATCAACAAGATCATCGTCGACCGCAACGGGATCTTCGTCCTCCCGGCGAACACGTCGCTCCGCAACATAGAGTTCCTCCCGGTCCCCGCGAAGGAGTTCCTCCTCCGCGACGCGCTTGAAGGCATGAACGATTACGACTACGTGATACTGGACTGCCCGCCGTCCCTGGGGATACTCACGCTGAACGCCCTTTCGTATTCTCGCGAGGTAATCATACCGCTCCAGGTCCAGTTCCTCCCGTTCCACGGCATGTACAACCTCTTCGAGGCGCTCGACATGGTGAAGAAGCGCCTCAACCGGGACATCCAGGTCTGCGGCATCATCGGCACCATGTTCAACGCGAAGAAGGACATCAACCGCGAGGTCCTCGACGAAACGGAAAAGCGCCTGCCGGGAAAGCTCTTCAAAACGCTCATTCGGGAAAACACCGCGCTGCAGGAGGCTCCCAGCTGGGGCAAGACCATCTTCGAGTACAAACCCGACAGCCAGGGCGCCAAGGACTACATGAGCCTCGCGAAGGAGATAGTGGAGCGCCACCCGTAGCCATCTGCCGTCATCACCGGCGCCTCAGACGCACCTGTCCCGCTTCTCCGGGCTATTGTATAGTGAAACCTTTTCAGGGGTATGATGCCAATGTCCTCCAGTAAAAAAGATCTTCTCCGCTCGCTGCACGCGAGCCTTTCCGACGTCCAGCGCTACATCGTGGACGCTGAGAGGCACGATTTCGAGACGGTGAGCTATGACTACGCCTCGCGGGTCCTCCGCGACATCGAGGAAGCCCTCCTAAAGTGCGTGGAAAGGGCCGAAGGCCTCTGATGCAGGTGTAACACCCGTATGACAGACACTCCTCGAATTCTCTTCTTCGGCGCCGGCGCCATCGGCGGCTCCGTCGCCGCGTGGGTTGCCTCCGGATACAAAGAGGTACATGTTCATGCCCGCGGCGATATCATGCGGGCCGTGCGCGGGAAGGGGATCACTACATTTCCCGGAGACGACAGGTCCGCCTCACGGGCAGTAAAGGTGAAGACGCTCGATACCCTGGATGGTGTCCGCGATTTCGACGTCATCGCCCTGGCCGTGAAAACCTACAGCCTCGACGCCGTGGCGGCGGAGATCAGGAAACACGCCGGCGACCGCCCGATAATCATCGCGATGCAGAACGGCGCGGAGAACCAGTCGATACTGCCGAAATACTTCTCGAAAGTGATCTATTGCGTCATTGGCTACAACGCCTGGACCGAGGAACCGGGTGTGATAGGCTACCAGAAAAAGGGCCCGCTGATTTTCGGCACCCGGAACAACGAGCTTTCCGGAGAGGCCCGCTTCCTGGCGAGGATATTCAGCCGCGGGGTGGAGACCGTGGTCACGGACCGCCTCCAGGACGCGGTGCACTCCAAGATCATCATCAACCTCACCAACTCCCTGACGACACTTATCGGCCACAATGTGAAGCCTCTTTCCGACGAAGCGCTTTTCCAGCGCGTGCTCACCAACCTTCTCCTGGAGGGCGTCAGGATCGCCCGCGCCGCCGGATACGGCCAGTGCAGGATCGGCGGCATGCCTTCGTGGGGGCTCATCTGGGCCGGCGCCAGGCTGCCGAGGCTCATCACAAAGGGAATGTTCCGCCGCAACGCGAGGAAAATGGTGATGAGCAGCATGGCGCAGGACATCATCCAGCGCGGCGGTCACGATTCGGAACTCGAGAACATAAACGGTTACTTTCTGAAGCTCGCCGAAAAATTTGGCGTCGAGGCGCCCTTCAACCGCGCCGTGTACGATCTCTGCAGGCGGGAGTTTGCAAGGGAGAAATTCACGCCCCTGGATATCCGGTTCGTATGGGAAGAGGTGGTTCGCCGGATGAAAA
>JAGODF010000088.1 GCA_017998375.1 Spirochaetota bacterium | reverse complement strand
TTTGTCCGTCACCGTGCTGCGTACCATGCCGCCAACGCTGTCCTGTATTCTCTTGAGGATTTCCCTTAAACCCATACAATTCTCCTTGATCAGTTATTAACCGCAATCCGGGTAGAGTAACATGGCATGGAACGCCTGTCAACAATTGATTATAACCGCCAGGAATTTTTCCACGCACGAAAACAATCCGTGAATCCGGCGCTGCAATGGACACGCAGGAGCGGGATATCGTCACAGAAACAGCGTCGCCCCCATCATCATGCCGCGCTGTGAGGGCGCCGCGAAGAACCGGACTTCGCCGCCGGCATCGCCCGCCGCGGGAAGGCCGTGGCGCCTGCGGTAGGCGTCGCGGTCCGCCATGGCGCGCGTGGGCTGGGTGAAGATCTGTATCTCGCTCACGATGGTGCCGAGGACGAAGTTCAGGATCGCCTCTTTGCCGGGATCGCCGCCGTCGTCCTCTATCCGGTCGCCGTATTTCTTCCAGATGACCAGCGCGCCGCCGCCGTTCACCACAAGCGCCAGCGCGTGGGTGATCCAGGAGCGCCCCATGATTTCGTCCTCCGCCGCCTGGTCGAGGATCCGCTCCGATTCCGTGAGCTTTGCCCGGAGTTCCGCAGGGGTGCCGGCAGGCATGTTGCGTATCCTGGAGGGACCGTACCCGGCGGCCTGGGGGCTTATCAGCATGCCGATGACTCCCAGGGCCGACTGCACACCGGATACGGTGTAGGTGATCTTCTCGGTGTCGCCGTCGGCCAGGGCGGCGATGGTGAAGCTCCCCGCGGAGAGGGCCGTGTAGATACCGGTCCATCCCCACCACCAGAGCCGCATGTTCTCCTGCCCCTCGTTCAAGACACCTTGTAGTTCTTCCACGCGCGTCCGCGCCTGTTCGTCGGTGATCGCCGTCCCGGCATTCTGCGCCATGAGGGCGGTCGCGCCCGGCGTCATCAGCACGGCAAGAAGCGCGCACGTTACCATACGGTATGATATCATTCATTTCCTCCAAATCCGCGGGTGGTCGCTACGCGCGGTTTCTTTATGGGGGCAATCATAGGCACCTGAAGCGTGAAAGGTCAAATACTTTACCGCTTTGAATGAAAAATCATCAGTGGAAATTTCACACTGAGGCTTTTGTACGATAGTACCGTGCGCCACTCAAAGTTCTTGACTGTCTTTCAAAAAGCCCCCACAGTGGCGTTGCCTGATATACTTGCCGCGACAAGGTACCTTCTATGAATCAGATAGGACTTTTACAGCCCTTCGCCGTCGCGCTTCTTCTCGGTGCGCTCCTGGGGTTCGAGCGCGCCTTCACCTCGAAGCTCTACACGGACCCGGACGATATTCTCGGCGGGATACGGACATTCTCCCTGCTCGCGCTTTTCGGCTGCGTGTCGGCCTGGCTCGACGAGCGGTTCGGCAGGGGGATACTCATAGCCTCCTATGGCGGCGTCATCGTCCTGGCAACGCTCTCCCACGCCATAAGCTGCTACAAGCACGACGAGCGCGGCATCACCACGGAGATCACACTGCTTCTCACCTTTTCCATCGGCGTCATCGCCCATCTCCGGCAGTACACCCTGGCCGCGGCCATCGCCATCGTCGCGGCGATAATCCTCTACCTCAAGGGGACCACCCGCACCCTGACAGAAAGGCTGGAGGCGGACGATATCCAGGCCGTGCTTAAATTCGCCATCATATCCTTCGTGATACTGCCGCTGTTCGAGCCCGGCTTCTCCGTTTCCCTGGGCGACGTGGCGCCGCTGAAAGCGTTCTTCGAAAGGATATCACCCGCGCTGTCGGGCATAGAGCTCATCAATCCCCACACCGTGTGGCTCATGGTGGTCCTCATCTCCGGGATAGGGTTCTCGGGCTACATCGCCACAAAGCTCCTGGGGTCGCGGAAGGGCATCGGCCTTACCGGTTTCCTGGGCGGGCTTGCCTCCAGCACCGCGACGACGCTCGAGTTCTCCAAGAGGAGCCGGGATTCGGCGGCGCACTCCGTTCCCTTCGCGCTGGCCATACTGCTCGCCTGCTCCACCATGTTTCCCCGGGTCCTCCTCGAGGTCCTGGTGGTCAACCCGGCGCTTATCGGCTCGGTTGCCGTCACAATGGGCAGCATGGCCGCAGGGGGCGCCGCGGTCTGTTTCTATATCTGGAAGAAATCGAGCGGAGAAAAAACGGACGAGGTACCCCTCAAAAACCCGTTCTACATACTGCCGGCGGTGAAGTTCGGCCTTCTGTACGCAGCCATCGTTCTCCTGACGAGGATCGTGGAATCCCTGGCGGGTCAGGGAGGCATCTACATCGTCAGCGCGCTTGCCGGGCTCTCGGACGTGGACCCCATCACCCTGACGATGAGCCAGATTTCGCGGGACGATCCATCGAAATCGGGGCAGGCGACGGTGGCCATCACGCTTGCGGTCTTTTCAAACACGATCATGAAGGGTGTCCTCGCCGCGACCATAGGGTCTGCGAGACTTCGAAAGATGACCCTCGCCGGGTTTGCCGTCATTTTACTGTCCGGCGCTGCGGGTCTGGCGATACTCTTCATCCTGTAAGAACGCGTTATTTTAATAATTTTAATTGAAATTTTTCGCCCCCCCGGTTTCAATGCTCACGTTGCGCGCGCCTGTAGCTCAGCTGGATAGAGCAATGGCCTCCGGAGCCATGTGTCGCACGTTCGAATCGTGTCAGGCGCACATGAAAGCGACGATATCCATCGTCGCTTTTTTCATGCCTGCGGCGCATACCGGTACTCCGATTCCCACTGCCGGGTCCTTTCTCGCTCCTCAAAAGTCGATCCGCAAGAATTGAACAAAATGCCTTCTTTATTCCACGATATTTTGCTTGTTAAATATGGCTATCGCGCTATGATGGAATTAATGTAATTAATCCTGGCACGACGTCACGACGCTGCGAGCGGGAGGTTGACGATGTCACGCCCTGTACCTTACCTGGCTGCCTTTATCCTGGTCCTGCTGTCCGCCTGCGCCCCGCCTGCGCTCATCGAACTCCACACAGACTGGCAGTATATCCTCTCGGACGTGTCCACGATCGACTACCACGAGTCGGGAGCAGCCACGCATCCCGACGACGAGCGGTATATCGACCCCGCCTACGATGCTTCCGGATGGACCGCCCTGCCCCAGCTGCCCGCCGCCATCACCATGCAGCGCGGCAAACAGCTCTGCTGGATCCGCCGCGTCGTCGTCATCCCGGCAAGCATGCGGGGCGAGAGCCTGGCGGTGTACCTGGGCAAGCTCTGGGACGTGGAGGAGACCTACCTCAACGGCGTGCTCATCGGCACGGCGGGGCACCACTACCCGGATTTCCACTCCGACTGGAACGTGGCGTCGTATCACACACTGCCGCCGCAGCTCATCCGCTACGACCGCCCGAACGTGATACTGGTGCGCCAGTTCACCGACCAGCAGCTCAATTTCAACGGCAGGCCGTTCATCGGGCGCGAGTTCGAAATACGCTCCTATGTCTTCCGGATGCGCTTCCTCGCGGAGTACCTGGTCATGGCCCTGGGGGTGATGACCTTCCTGGTGGGCCTGGCCATGCTCGCCATCTACCTCTTCAGCGAGAGAAAATCCAGGATGATGCTCGATTTCGGCGGCATCTCGATACTCTGGTTCCTCCTCACCACGCACTTCTGGCTCCCCGATTACGGCTTTCTCTCCTGGCGCGCGCAGGACAACATCTTCTATGTCCTGACGAGCTTCCTGGTCGTCTGGATCTACTTCGGCCTGGAGCACATGCTCGAAATGCGCATACGCTGGGCGCGGATAACCGTCATCGTCGCGGGCACCTTCGCCGCGCTCATCGGCGCCACCGCCACGGTGAACGATCCCATGACGGGGTGGCGCTTCGACATCATCGGCCCGCTGGGAGTCATGAGCCAGGTGTTCTGGGGTTTCCTCCTGGTCAAGGGGGTGCTGAGGAAGAACCAGGACGCGAAGATCATGCTCATCGGCTACGTCATTTTCTTCGCCGCCCTTATTCACGACGCGCTGATGATGAACCGGGTCCTCATGTCCTACGCGTTCCTTTCCAACATCGCCTACCCCGGTTTCATCCTGTCATTCGCGATCATCATCTTCATGCGGATACAGGCGCTCTACCGCGACCTCCAGGTATCCACCTCCGAAATAGAGCGGAAGAACACGCGCCTCAACTCCGTCCTGGGCAACGTTATCGAGTCCACCGACGAGCTCATCGGCATTTCCATTACCGCGAAGGAGAGCGCCGCGAGCCTGAGCGACCAGATGCAGGGCCAGGCGTCCAGCCTGGAGCAGACCGCGGCCATCATCGAGGAGGTGTCGAGCTCCATCCAGCTCATCGCCGACAGCGCCGCCCGCCAGGACGACACCGTGCGCTCCAACCACGGCATCATCACGGAGTACATCGGCGGGATCCAGGGAATCACCGGCGCCGCACAGCACGCGGCGTCACTGGGGAGCAAGAGCCGCGACGAGTCCGGGGCGATATCGGGCCTCCTGGACTCCATCCGCGACGGGATGATACACGTCAGGGAGTCCTCCGCGGCGGTGAAGGAGATCGCCAACATCATCAACGACATCGCGGAGAGGACCAACCTCCTGTCGCTCAACGCCGCAATCGAGGCCGCACGGGCCGGGGATTTCGGCCGCGGCTTCGCGGTCGTGGCGGATGAAATCGGCAAGCTCGCCGACAACTCCGTGGCGCAGGCGAAATCGATCCAGGACATAGTGGACGGCGTGGTGCGCGATATCGACCGCGAGACCGACCTTATCATCCGCTCCTCCGATTCCGTGAAGAACGTCAAGGCCTCGGCGGACAACGTGAACGAATCGGTCTCGGCCATCCTGGAGCTCTGCCGCGCACAGGAGCACCTCACCCGCAAGATCGAGGAGCAGATGTCCCTCATATCACGGGGTTCGGGTGAGATATCCACCGCCACGAGCGAGCAGAAGACCGCAATGAGCGAGGTGATGAAGGCCATAGAGGACCTCAACGAGGTGGTGGAAAAGGTGAACTTCAGCTCCCAGCAGGTGGTCGACATGTCCGAGAAGCTCTCCCACCGCATAGCGCTGCTGAACAAAATTGTGGTTGATAATTAGGAGCCGGGGCCGCACACTCGCGGCCGTGAACGATTCTATTTTCAACACCGATCCGCAGGGCCGATGGCACGTTCCGGTCCTCGACGTGGGGCACTGGCGCATGGGCGTCTACCGGCCCGAGCACTCCTCCGCCGACGCCATCACCGTGCTCGAGAAGCACACCTGTCCCGAGCTTTTCATCTGCCAGGGAGGGAGGATGGGCCTTCTGGTGGGCTCCGGCGCCGCTGAAACCGTCCTGGAAATGGAGCCCGGGCAGGCGATCCTCGTTACCGACTACCATAACGGATTTTCCCTGGACGCGCGCGGCCACTTCCTCGTGGTGGAGCGAACCTCCTTCTCCACGGAGTACATCGACAGGAAGAGCCTCGCTGTTGTGGAGAGGCGCACCGTCGGCTGATCCATGGACACCCTTTCCCCCGACACCCCTTCCGGGAACCGCATACCCACAATAGATATTCTCCGCGGCCTGGCCCTGGTGCTCATGGTGCTCGACCACACGCGGAGCTTCTTCCACGAGGCCCGCTTCAGCCCGTCGATACTCATGCGCACCTACCCGTCCCTCTATCTCACGAGGCTGGTCACGCATCCCGCCGCGCCGGTCTTCTTCCTGCTGGCAGGGACCGCGGCGTACCTGGCAATCCGGAAGACCGGCAAGGCGCGGGAGGTGTCGCGCTTCCTCCTGCTCCGGGGGCTCCTCTGTATCGCCCTCGAGGTGACGGTGGTGAACTTCTTCTGGTTCTTCTCGCTTGACTACGAGTTTGTCAACTTCCAGGCCATCTGGGCGCTCGGCTGGGCAATGATTCTGCTTTCCGCGATGGTGCGCGTCCATCCCGCGGTCGCCGGCGTCATCGGCATCGTTCTCATCGCGGGACACAACATGTTTGACGGTATCACTCCCGACGCGCCGGGCGGTTTCGGCTGGCTCTGGAAAATCATACACACGTACGGCACTATAAAAGCGTGGGGGATACAGTGGCGCGTGGTATTTCCGCTCGTTCCCTGGGCGGGCGTCATGCTGGCGGGCTACTGGCTGGGGACGGTGTATGACAGGGATCTGGTTGACAGGAGGAAAATCCTGCTGCGGGCAGGACTCGCGGTCACCGCAGCGTTTTTCATTCTCAGATGGATGAACGTCTACGGAGATCCCTACACCTGGTACCGCAACCCGACTTTCGTCTACACGGTAATGTCGTTTTTCAACTGCGAGAAGTATCCGCCGTCGCTCTCCTTCCTCCTCATGACACTGGGGCCCGCGCTGGTAACGCTGGGGCTGCTGGAGGGAGCGAGGCATCGCGCACTGGGGGTGCTGGAACTTTTCGGCAGGGTGCCCTTCTTCTTCTACCTTACGCACCTGCCGCTGGCCCATCTTCTGTCGGTTCTCGCGCTCTACGCGCGCTACGGGGAGATATACCTGAACAGGTTCACGATTCCCGACGGGAGGGGATTCGGCCTCGCGGCGGTGTACCTGGTCACGGCGGCCATCGTCGCGGCGCTCTATGTTCCCTGCAAAAAGTACGAAATGTTACGGCACAGCGGGAACTTCCCGCTACTGCGCTACCTTTAGGGCGGCGCCTATTTCACGGTGAGCTTCGTTTTCCCCACGGAGATCACGTCGCCGCACTTCAGGAGCACCTTCGCGCCCTTCGGCACGGGGTTGTTGTTCACGTAGGTCCCGTTGGTGCTGTCCTTGTCCTGGAGGAAGAGCTTGTCGCCATCCTGCTCTATCACGGCATGGCGCCGCGACACGAGCTGGTCGTCCCGGATCACGATATCGTTCTTCTCGTCGCGCCCGATCTTGATGGTCCTGCGGAGCTCCACGTCGGTGCCCTGGAAGGTCACCCTGGTGCAGCGGGTGTTCATGCTCGACGCGATGTCCTTCCCCTTCTTGTCCCGTTTATAGACGGTCATGTCATCCATATGCCGGACTCCCTGCCGCGCGGCTGGTGTCTGTGCGGTTTCCGCGCGTTCGTTCAAATTATACCGATATCGCCCCGGGACGTCAACCACTTTCGAAAACGTGCGGGCCGCGCATTTCGCGATATTTGAGTTGACCGCGGCCTCCCCATGCGTTAGGATACATGGCCGTACCGTCCCGCCACCTGCCCGGCGGTCCCGGCACGGCGCATTCCCATCATCCCGGAGGGTCCCCATGAAAGAAATGATCCGCGACTACAAGATCATCGGCGAGATAGGCGCCGGTGGCATGGGGACCGTGTACAAGGCGCTTCACCCGGGTCTCAGGACGCCCGTCATCATCAAGAAGCTCGTCCCCGTCAGCTCCGACAGTCAGGAGCGCTTCAAGCGCGAGGCGAAGATCATGATGAGCATGCGCAACGACAATATCGTCCCCGTTTTCGACTACTTCACCGACGCCGGGGAGCGCTACATCGTCATGGAATTCGTCGACGGCGTGCCGCTCTCGGAGCTTATCGCCAGAAACGGGAAGATCGACCCGCGCGTAGCCCTCCTCATCTTCAACCAGGTGGCGCTGGGCCTTGAATACGCACATGGTAAGGGCGTCATCCACCGGGACCTGAAGCCGCATAACATCCTTGTTTCCCGCAAGGGCGAGGTGAAGATCATAGACTTCGGCATCGCATCGGTCAACGAGGAACCAGCCGACGACAGGACGCGGCAGGCGCTCACCCGCACCGGCACGGCCATCGGCACGCCGGCCTACATGCCTCCCGAGCAGATTGGCGACCTGCACTCCGCCTCGGCGCGGGCCGACATCTTCGCCATGGGCATCATCCTCTTCGAGATGCTGACGGGAGCGCGCCCCTTCGACAACGCCATGACCGAGGAGGCCGTCGCCCGCAGGTACGACGGCTTCGCCGGCGACGCCAGGCGCCTGGATCCTACCATTCCCGTGCCGATCAACGCCGTGATACTGAAATGCCTGCGCCCAAATCCGGACGAGCGGTTCCGGAACATGGCCCAGCCGAGGAAGAAGCTCGAGTGGTACCACAGGAAGCTTTCAGCCGGGGAGATACGGGAAGCGATCGCGGCGTACGCGTTCAAGTCCGCCCCGGCACCCGCCCTGGACAGGATGAAGCCGCTCTACACTTCGTTCACGTCGTCCTTCAGGGAATCACGCGCGCGGAAGTACGCCCTCGTCGGCGCAGCCGCCGCGATTGTCATAGGCGCGCTGGCCGCGCTTTTCATTTACACGGACGCCTATTACAGGATATTCCTGCGCAACCGCGTGGGCGCGCTGGAGGTCCGCTATCTTCTGCCCGTGCGCGCCCCGCTGCGCGGGCTCGCCTGGTACCGCCAGGAAGGAAAGCTCCCCGACAGGAGCAGGAACCCCGGCATCTACGAGGAGAGGTCGAAGCAGGCGGAGAAGGTTCTCGCCGAGTACATCAAAAGCGAGTACGGCGACATGCTTTTCAATTTCCAGCTCGCGGCGTGGCTCGTCAGGAACAAGGGCATGGGCGGGGCCCAGCTGTCCAGGGAAAAGCTCGTGCTCTCGCCGTCGAATTATATCGTCCCCACGAAGAACGGCGACTTCACCATACGTTTCAACGACGACGGCTCCCTTCCCGAGCACCTGGTGCTCTCGAGCGGGAAGATCTACAGGGCCGCGGGCAGTTATTCGACCGTGATTCTGCTCAACGGCGCGTCGTACCGCACGCATTTCCTCCTGCAACCGGCCGCGAAGCAGGAGGCGCCCCGGCTCATAGACGCGCAGTACACAACCACGCCGAGGAACAAGATCACGTTCAACTTCGCGTTCACGGACGCGTCGACCGGCAAGTCCGTTGACGGTGTCAAGGTGATGATACTCTGGGGCGCGGACTATTTCGACTGGAGCGAGTTCTCGAAGAAGAAGGAACGGATGGACTATCTCTGGAACGGGAGGTCGTTCACCTTCAAGATATCCCATCCCGACTACCGGACGCCCCGCACCATGGACATCATGGTGGACCGCGACCAGACTATCGCCAACGTGGAGATGCGGCTGGAAAAAGCTGGCGGGAAGTGATTCCCGCCGGTACGCGCTATTTTCTCCCGTCCAGGGAGCAGGTGCGGGACATTCAGGTCCTGATCCCGAACCAGGGCAGCACCCACCTCATCATGGAAAACATGACGAAGATTACGAGCAGGAAGGAAAGTATCGACCGTATCGTTTCCTTATTTGATGGTTCCATCTAACCCTCGGTGTCCATTGAAATTCCGCCGTTTTGCGTCCATCACAGTATATGCCATATCACGCCCTTTCACGAAAAAAAACCTCCCCCGGTGATAAAAACGCCCCGTGCAGTGCACGGGGCAAATGGAGGTTCCTTCGTAATTCAAGGAGGATTTAATGAAAAGATCGTTCATGGCTACACTGTATATGATACCATGGGGCCCGACAAGTTACAAAAAAAGAGAAAAAAATGGATTGAAAATTATCCACTCGGGGAAGATACTCCACAAGCTCCCGGCGGGCTCATGCTTTACGCGCAGGGTTTAAGCAATGTTCACTATTGAGGGGTAACAGAATGGCACTCACTCGCAGAACCGGCAGGTACTGGAAGTATTTCACGGCCGTCGCGGCATTCACGGTGCTGGCCCTGGGCATCCAGGGCGATTTCCCGGGCTTCGACGGCCGGGGACAGCTCCACAGCCAGGGAATCAAGGGGAAGATAGGCGAAATCCGCGCCACGCTCGACCTGGCAGAGGAAGCCACGGCAAAGGGCTTCCGGATCACCGACATCCCGCAGCAGATATTCACGACCTTCGAGGTCATCGCCAAGGGCGCTACAGTGGCCCGCATACCCATCCCGCTCTACGGTACCACGAGCGAGGGAGTGGTGTATCTCCACACTATCCTCCCCACCTCCGCGCCCCGGGAAGGGTCCAGCGTCTTCGTGTGGAAGAACGGACAGCAGCTGCAGTTGAAGAGGGCGGCCAAAGCCGACAGCGAAATAGCGGTGCAGCTCCCGCTCGACAAGGGCCCCAACTACCTGAGCTTCCTCGTCAAGACCGGGAACCAGTGGTGGGGGCGCAGCCGCGTGCTGAGGATAGAATCGCCCGGCGTCGAGGAAAAGAAAGACCCGCCCCCCACCCCGCCGAACGACTTCTGGGAGGAGGCCAACTCCAAGGGCCTGAACCCGCCGAGGAGGGACTCCATCATCCCGTTCCTGGGCATGACCGTCACCTCCCGGGCTAATGTGATCACCGACCTGCCCCAGCCGCTCAGCGGCTCCACGAGCGAGGGCGTCGCTGACGCGAGCATGCGGCTTCCCAACAACCTCGCGGGCGCCAACAACGCGGTGTACCTCTGGTGCAACGGGGAGGAGACCATGGTGAGCAGGAACGCCCGCAGCAGCGGGACCGCCATGAGCAAGGTGGTGCTGGCGCGGGGCTACAACTACGTCTGCGCCACGGTGAAACGCGGGGGCGCCTACGTGGGACGCTCTCCCATGATGCGGATAAGCTCCACCGTCACGGCGTCCATCGCGCGGTTCGAGATGACCTGGGACGGCAACGGGGACATGGACCTGCACCTCGACAGCGAACAGACCGGCTGGCACGTGAGCTACGCGAACACCACGGTGGACCAGAGCGGCTACCGGGCGAACCTCGACGTGGACAACATGAGCGGATTCGGCCCCGAGAACATACGCGTCTTCTCGGTTCCCGGACCATCCAGGGTGCGCTGCTTCGTGAACTACTACTCCGGCCACTCACAGCTCAGCGTGACCATCCGCCATTTCGACAAGAACAACAAGATGGTGAAGACCGTCAGCAAGAACTTCACCCCCGGCGACACGCGCGGCACGCCGCAGTTCAACGAGAAGTCCTGGGTGGTGGGAACGTTCGACATCGCCCCGTAATCGGACGCACGGCATCGATTAACGAACGGGGGGGCCAGGAATGGCCCCCCCGTTTTTTTATGCCGGCAATATCCGCACCGTGCCGCTTATTTCTCCCCTCCGACCAGTTCACGCATCTCCCGGACAAATTTTCCGCGCTCTCCATAGCGCGCGAGGTAGTCCTTCGCGAGCTCGTCCATGCGCGCGTACAGGCCGGCATGCTCCGCGCAGAGTACGGCCCTGGCGTGTGATTCTTCTTTGAAGGGAAAATCCGCTATGATGGACAGGGAAAGCGCCTCGAACGAACCGAGCGCTTCGGCGAACATCCCCCTCCTTAACAGGATTTCGGCCCCGTAATACCTGATCTGTTCACGGGACGCGGCGGTCAGGTACGGCGAACGCTCTATGCTGGAAAACGACAGCGCCGCGTCATCATCCTTCCCCGCGTCGAAAAGGGCTATCGCGTTCTCGAATTCCGCGCGGACTTTCCTTCCTTCCGCTGCGGCCTCCCGGCTTCTCACGGAGGCGACTATGGTCATCGAGGGACGATGCTGCACGCTCCTTGATAAGTGCCGGTAGAGTCCGTATAGCGCCCCTCCGGACCGCATCCGCACCTGCAGCTGCGCCATGTCCGCGCGAAACGTCTTCGGTCCGCGGACGGTCACCAGGGCGCCGTTCGCCGCGTTAAGCTCGAGGTAGGAGTTTTCCGGCACCCGTATTACGTCGCCGTCTCGGATCGTGTCGCCTATAGCCGCCTGCCTGGAGATTCCCTCCCTGACGACCGTCACGTTCCCCATCGCGCCGCGGACTGTCGGCGGGGCGCTTTCCGCATGCACGGCGAAAGAAGCGAGGAAGATGATACAGGTGGCTCTAAACACATTTGACTGGCGCATCGGCGGCGTCCTCCGGTTGATATGGCAACACCTCTAATATACCACGTAATCAAACTCAACATTTTCCCTGCGCAGCGTGGGATTCTGATGCCCGGATGTAAGTTCCCGCACCATGTCGTGCACCCAGCGCGTGATCTCGGACACCTGGATCCTGCCGTCACCGTTGCCGTCGGCGCTGTAATTGTAGACGCCGGAGAGGTACGCATGCGTGAACACGCCGTTGCTGATGGTTCTTCCGTCGGCGCCCACGCCTTCGAAGGAAACCTCGGCGCCGCCCGACGAGGTGATCACCGTCGCACCCGTGTCGTTACGGATATCCGCGAAAATGGAATTCTTCTGGAAATCACCGCCGGCGCTTTTCACCGCGCCGCCCGCGCCGCCGCGGCCGCCCACCATCCGTGCAAGCACTTCTCCCCTTCCCGATTTCGACCTGATCCCCTTTTTCTTTTCGGGGACCGTCACCGCCTCCCCAGAAAAGCATGTGTCGACGAGCAGGAGCCGCGTGAGGCTCCGGGTGGTGTCGAAGAGTGACGTGATCTGTTCGAAGAGGTATCCCTTCCGCCGCGGATCGTCGAAATCCACATCGTGGGTGGCGAAATAGTAGTTGTTCTCCCGGTCCTTGAGCCCGTGCCCCGCGACGAAGAGCATCACCATGTCGTCCGTGCGCGCGGCGGAGAAGAAACGTTTCACCTCGGACAGGTTTTTCGCCACGCCCTTTTCGTTATCCAGCCGCAGCACGCGTACCCCGGTGAAATTGCCCGAGCTCCTGTATGCCGAGACCACATCCTCCGCGTCCTTGTCCGCGTAGTTCAGGTTCATGCTGTACCCCAGGGGCTTGAGGATGGAGTCGGCCTGGGCAAACAGCCCGCGGGAAATTCCGGGCTGGAGCTCGTACACGGTGTTGTTGATGGAATAGCACTTCTTGAGTATGTTTTTCTCCGGATTCCCGAGCTTTTTGACGATGTCCGAAATGAAATCCTTCGCCTCGATTTTCTTCGGCAGCGAGTTCCTGTACGTGCTTATGCCCACGGTTGCCAGGTAGAGCTCGCCCTTCCGGCGGGGCGCATCTCCGTGGATGTGGATGGTTTCCAGGTAGGACCTGGCGCCCGCGGCATTGACCGCCTCCACCTGGATCTGGTTTCTGCCGCCGACCAGCGGAACAGTCACTTCCATCGAATGGCGACGCGTGTTCAGCCTCCTGACGCTGATGCCGCCCGTCCCGTGCAGGGGTACCCGGTTGTGGTAGATGTTGATACGGTCCAGCGCGAACATCGAGTCACTCGCGCCAATCTTCAGGTA
>JAGODF010000087.1 GCA_017998375.1 Spirochaetota bacterium | reverse complement strand
ACTGGATGAAGCCGGAGGACGTGGTGGCGTATTCGATGAAGTGCCTCGCAACGGGGAAGGTGGTCTGCGTCCCGGGTTTTCCCAACAGGATGATACGCGCACTCGTGGGAATGCTGCCGCGCCGGCTGTATTATCATGTAACCGAGAAGGGATTCAGGGAGCGCTGAAGACCATGTTACAGGGCTGATATCACCCGCGATTTCACGCTGGCCTGATCTTCACGATATTCTTCAGTTCGTCGGACTTTGCGCGGATGGTCCTGGTGAACTGCACGATCCTGTCATTGGACTGCGTCACCTGCTGGGACATTTCCGTGAGGCGCTGGACCGTGGTGATGCTCTCCAGCATGGCCGACTTCTGCTCGTTGGTGGAAGTCTTGATCACGGACGCCAGCTCGCGTATCACGCCGGCCTGTGCCACCACCTCTGCGATGGCGGCGCCCTGCTTTTCCATGGCCCCCCGCACCGTGTCTATCTGGAGGTTGATCTCGGCGATGAGCCGGATCACGCCGTCGATGGAGTTTTTCGTGACGCCCACCATCTCGATCCCGTTGAGGATGTCCTTCGATATCTTGTCTATCTTGGATGATATCTCCTTCGAGTTGTCCGATGTCGCGACGGCGAGTTTGCCGATCTCGTCGGCAACCACCGCGAAGCCCCTGCCGTGCTCGCCCGCCCGCGCGGCCTCGATGGCCGCGTTCAGGGAGAGCAGGTTGATCTTGTCGGTGATGTCGTGTATCATCGACACGATGTTGTTGATTTCCCTGCCGCCCTCGTTGATGATCTCCATCATCCCGGACATCTGCGAGAGCTCGCTGCCGGTGCTCTTCGTCGACTCCACGATCTTCCCGATATAGTCCACCACGGTAACGCTGGAACGCGCCACCTCGGACTGGGACTTCCGCAGCACGTCGACCATGAAGCTGGTCTTATCACCCTCCTCCGCCTGGCGCGTCATGGAGTTGTCGATCGACTCGATGGCAGAGGTGAGCTCCTCGAACGTGGCCGACATCTCCTCGCTCAGTGCCGCCTGGTCCGACGCGAGGATGGCGAACTGCTCCGCGATCTGGCCCTGCTCGTCGCTTATGCGCACCAGGTCCTCGGACATCTCGTCGGCGCTGTGCATGACGCCCTCGAGATACTCGTTCCGTTCCTCGAGCCCTTTCTTGAGATCGACGAGCTCGCGGTTCATCTGGCGCAACTGGTCCGCCAGCCCCAGTGAAAGCAGGAATACCTGGACCGCCGCGCCCACGGGGACGCCGTAGGTGGTGACGGCGGTCCCGGGCAGCAGGCCGAATGCCTTCAGCCCGTACATGAGGGCGCCCACGATGAGGGCGCCCCAGGCCGCGAGGAAAAATTTCGCGGCCCGGTCACCTTCCCGGAGAAGCAGGAAGGCACCGACGATGAGTACGGGCGAGTAGAACACGATGAGGACCACTACGGTGATGATGATGTACATGTACGGGACCGCCAGCGCACAGAGGGAGGCGACGGCCCCCAGGCCGGCGTAGGCGACGATCACCCTGTCCAGGCGCGGAAGGTATCGCCGCGTATCGAGGAACTCGCGCACGAAAAGCGCGCTCGACACGATGACCATGCCCACAAAAAACGGCACGGCGCGCTGTCCCCAGGAGATGAGGCCCGGCCAAAGATACTGCCCGGCGAAGCCGCTTTCCGCCATGACATACATGAGGAACATGGTGATGTAGAACACCAGGTAAAGATAACTTATTCTCTTCATGGATACGTATATCATGAGGTTGTAGAATATCATGATGATGAGAATGCCGTAGAGCAGGCCCGACACGCAGTAGTCGCGCATCTCGCCGACGGCGAACGCCGGGTACGACAGCGCCGCCACGGGCACCATGAGGGAGTTCTGACTCGTGACCCGGAGGTAGCAGGTCGCCGCGTCCCCGGGCGGAACTTTCAGCGTGAAGATGAAATGCTTGTGGGACAGGTCCCTGTCGCGGAACGGCGCGAGCTGCCCCTGTTTCTTTTCAATAAAACGGCCATCCCCGGCAGGGACGTAAAGAGTGACGGTATCCAGAAGCGCGTAATTCACGGCGAGGAGCCATTCGCGCTCGATGCCTGACTTCACGGTAAAGCGAAGCCAGATAGCGGACCTGGTGTAGCCGAAATTCGGCACGCGCTGGGTGTTCTCCGCGAAGCTCCCGGCGAAAGCGGCGGACGACACATCGCCGATGGTGAGGGCGCCGTCCCTATCTTCATGAACATCGAGGGCGTCGCCCTGGATCTCGTGGCGGGAGGACTCGTCGGAAAGATCGATCACGCGGGACGCGGACAGCGATGCGGGAACGGTGAGGAAAAAAGCGAAAAGGATGATACAGAAAAACGGCCGCGCCGCGGAGTAATCGTTTACCGGTTTCACCATATCCCACCCACACTCAATTTCACCACGGCACAGGTCACACGCGCTTTGATACTATCCGTCAACGACCGACTGTCAATAGTAAAATGTATTTATTTATTATTACTTATATATTCATGTCCAAAATATTTGGCACCGCCCAACACCGGTTGATCAGCCGGATCCTCGCTGCCCCCGCATTATTTTTATTGCAAAAATACCCTGAGTGAATATAATCCACGCATCCTGTTTCGAGGAGACTACGAATGAAATCACGAATCATCTGCGCAACGCTGCTCTGCGTATTCCTTGCGCCGCTATCCGCCATGGCCGCCACCGACGAGTATACCGCCACCTACTCGTTCGATTCCGGAAGGCCCGCCGCCGTAAGCCCCGAGGATTCCGCGATCGTCACGGCCCGCGCTGGCCTCGGCTACTACTTCTGGCAGTCGAAATACTTCTCCGACTTCTCGATGGACCCGGCCTTCGACCACAGCGTCCAGCCCTACCTGATGAAACGCTTCGAGCTGCGGGCGCACCTCTTCTTCCTGGATGGCGGCGCCGAGTACCTCACCAGCAAGTTTCAGGACTGGTTCGATTTCGAAAGCGAGGAGCAGGTAAAGGAGGAAAAGGACCCGCTGGCGCGCCAGCTCTCGGCCTTCGCGGGCCTGCGCCTGGGAGACTGGTCCATCAAGACCGACGTTACGTTCCGCAAGTTCCAGGGCAGCATCGAGTCGAACGGATACAAATCCTACACGAGCGGCACCACACTGCCCCTGTACTACTACCCGGAATCGG
Organism: Spirochaetota bacterium; assembly: GCA_017998375.1. Classification (GTDB taxonomy): domain Bacteria; phylum Spirochaetota; class UBA4802; order UBA4802; family JAGODF01; genus JAGODF01. The sequence continues at coordinate 10,039 of JAGODF010000087.1, read as the reverse complement.
GCCCACTGATCCAGCTCGCGCCCGGCGAAGAGGCGCTCTGGTTCACGACCTATAAGCAATACGAGATAAAGCTGGTGAAAGGAGGTTCCCTGTCGCAGTTCTCCTGGGACCTGGGCTTCCAGTACATAGAGTACGAGTCCCCCGTGGAAATGGAAATTCAGATTGGCCACAACGATCTCTATTCCATCGGCCTGCCCGCGGTGCCCCAGGCGCTGATGTTCACCAAGTCGAAAATCTACAATGTGGTCTTCGGCTATCACCAGAGGCGCTTCATCACGAACAGCGTCTTTTTCGAGTGGTACGCGCCGCTCACCGTGGGGCTCACCACGCTCGAAAACCGGTACATGGAGCTCAAGCCGCAGCTCTCCTTTCCCCCCACCAACCTGGTGGCCACGACCTACATCCAGGCGTCGCTGCAGTACGTGACGAGCTTCATGAAGCTGGAGCTGGGCGGCGACTTCAACTTCATGATCGCCAACATCTACAACGAGTCGAGCCTCGAAAGGGATCTCGCGTACCAGGACGCCGATGGCAATCCAACCGAGACACTGCCCGCGGGCACCGACATCACCGTGCGCTCCATGAAGTGGGAATACTTCTGGGGAGTCTACGTGCGGGCGAGCGCGTTTTTCTGACATGACCGCGCGGCACTGCGCTTCCTGCGGCGCCACCGTTCCCGCCGGCCCGGGCTCCTGTCCCTACTGCGGCTCCGTCATCGCGGAGAACGTGTCCGTGGCGGGAGGCGCCGAGGCGTCGTCGGCGGAGAAGGCGCTGGAGCTCCTGGCCGGCAATATCGAAACGCTGCGCAACTTTCCCCGGCCCGAGAACGGGCTCATCACCGTCCTCCGGCTTTACCTGGCGATGATAACCATGGGGCTTTCGCTCCTCCTGTGGCGCCGTCCGAAGCGCCGCTTCCGCGCCGACGAGTTCCGGAAACTCCGGGGCATCATCGAAACGAACATGGCGTTTTTGAAGGCGCGCCACGGAGCGGACACATCGGTAACCGCGCAGACGGGCGCGCTTGAGGGGGAGTTCGCGAAAATCGATGCGTTTTTCAGGCGGCAGATCATCACGAGGAGGGCGATATTCGCCGCCACCGCAGTCTTTATCGCGGTGATCGCGATTCGCGGCGAGATGGAGGACCGCGAGCTCGCCGGCAGGATATCGCCCCTGGTCCCGAAGGGGGAAACACTCGCGATGCACGCCGCAGCGCCGGACCGTCCCGTGATGGCAGTGGTCACCGGGACCGGCGGGGAATCGCAGCGGGTGTACATTTACAACCGGAAAGCGAGCTCCCTGCTCAGAGTGGCGGATGCCGGCGGCGCCGCGCTGGAAGAGTGCTGCATCACGCGCATCCGCGCGGCGGGAAACGGGCGCTTCGAGTACACGAAAAAGGAAAACGGCGGATATTCGTATCACACTATCCTGTGGGACGATCAGAAAAAGAGCTACGTGAAGGCGCATTCCCGGTGAACGCGCAGCTCCCGGGGCGGACTGTATCATACATCTAAAAGGAGAGCACATGGAACCGATCAAGATTATGCCGTGCCTGGACATGAAGAACGGCCGCGTGGTGAAGGGAGTCCACTTCGTGGACATCAAGGACGCCGGCGACCCGGTGGAAAACGCGAAATTCTACCAGGCGGAGGGCGCCGACGAGCTCGCGATGCTCGATATCGCCGCGACGCTCGAGAACCGCGCAACGCGCCTGGAGTGGGTGAGGAATGTCGCCGGGGTGATCACAATCCCGCTCACCGTGGGCGGAGGCATCGGGAGCCTGGAGGACATCGAGATGGTGCTGGGCGCCGGGGCGACGAACGTCTCCATGAACAGCGCCGCGGTGAAGGACCCGGCGCTCATCGGGAAGGCCGCGAAGAAGATCGGGAAGGGGAAGGTCACCATCGCCATCGACGCGCGCCGCAGCGCGGCGATGCCCTCCTGCTTCGAGCTCGTGGTCTCCGGCGGGACGAAGCCGATCGGCAAGGACGCGATCGCCTGGGCGAAAGAGTGCGAGGAGCGCGGGGCCGGGGTGATACTTCCCACCAGCATGGACGGCGACGGGACGCTCGCGGGCTACGACCTGGAGTTCACCAGGGCGATTTCCGACGCGGTGTCTCTGCCGGTGGTGGCGTCGGGAGGCGCCGGAAAGCTGGAGCATTTCTACGACGCGGTGGTGAAAGGCGGCGCCGACACGCTGCTGGCGGCGTCGGTGTTCCATTTCCGGACGTTCAGCGTCCGGCAGGTGAAGGACTACCTGAAAGGGCGCGGCATCAGCGTCATCCTGTAGCCGGGGCGCGGGAACGGCGTCATCCTGCGTGCGGGTCTTCCCAGACGCGCACGCAGTCGCGCCCGGCCTGCTTCGCCCGGTACATCGCCTCGTCCGCGCGCCTGATCAAGTCGTCTATGGCAAGGTCTCGCCCTTCCTCGAGAACGGACACGCCCACGCTCACGGTCACGGAAAGCCGCAGCCTCCCGGTGTCGATGGGTGAGCGGCGCACCTCCTCCAGGAGGCGCGCGGCGACCCGCATCGCCGAGGCGCGGTCCGTTCCGGGCATCAGCACCACGAACTCCTCACCGCCGTAGCGCCCCAGTATATCGGACTCGCGCAGGCCGTTCCGAAGCCGCGCAACCAACCCGGTGAGCACGCGGTCCCCCACGGCGTGCCCGTATCTGTCGTTTATTTCCTTGAACCGGTCCGCGTCCACCATCAGGGCCGAGAGGTTCAGGCCCTTCAGGAGCGATTGCTTGAAGGTGCGGCCCGCGAGCTCGAAAAACCGGCGCCGGTTGTAGACGCCGGTGAGCGGATCGGAGGTCGCGAGCTCCAGGAGCGCCAGCTCCGCCCTCTTGCGCTCGGAGATGTCCCGGGTGATACTGGCCATCGCCATGGGCTCGCGCGTGTCGGGATGCCGGATGATGAAGGCGTTCATCTCCACCGGAACGGTTTTCCCCGTCGACGCGTTTATCATCCGGAACTCGCCCACCCAGCTTCCCGCCGACATGATGGCGGGCAGTATCACCGGGGCGATGGCGACCGCCTCCTCGGGGGCGATGAATTCCCTGATATGCATTCCCCGGACCCGGGCATGCGACTCGATGCCCGAAAGCCGGAGGCCCGCCTCGTTCACGTAGATGATCTTCCCCTCCAGATCCGCGATGCCGATAAAATCGGAGCTGGTCTCGATGATGGCGGCGAGCTTCTGCCGCTCGTCCTCGGCGCGTTTCCTCTGCACGATGCGCCAGGTATCGTTCGCGAGGAGCTGCATCTGCCGGACGTCGGCATCGTCGTAGTCCGATCGTTTGTTTCCCACCCCGGCGATCACGCGCAGCTTCCCGCCCTCGATGACGGGCACGCTCATGTGCCGCGCGAGCGCCGAGTGCCCTTCGGGCAGGCCCTTCCTTCCGGCGAGGTTCGCGTAATCGTTGTGGATGACGGGCTTCTTCACGCGCGCGCAATCCGCCCAGACGCCGGCCTTCGACAGCGGGTAGTGCTTCACCGGGTCGGCGGTGCACTCCTTGAGAGTCTCCTTCGACCAGGCGATGAGCTCGATGGTCTCCTGGTCCTCGTTGACGAAATGGAGGTAGCTGATGGCGCTTCCGGTAAGTTCCTCCGCTTCCTCCAGCGCGGCCTGGATTATATCATTCTCGCTCAACCCCATCGTCTTTTCCGACAGTTCAAGGAGAGAATTAAGGCGCATCTCGTTAAGCTTCAGCGCATCCATGGTGCGCCTGAGCTCGGTGACATCCTCCACGAATCCCTCGAGGTACTCGATGCTCCCGTCGCGACGGAGGATTTTCCTCATCGTCACATTCGCGGTGATGGAGGATCCGTTCTTCCTGCGGAACAGCACCTCGGCATGGATCCACCCGTCCGTTCCCATCACGGAGTCCATGACGCGCCGGCGCTGCGAGGCGTCGACGTAGAGCTGTCCCGCGATATCGGTGATGGACGATACCATCTCGTCGGGGGAATCGTATCCCATCATCGCCGCAAGCGCCGGGTTCACCCTGATGAAGCGCCCGTCGGGGACGGAATGATAGATGCCCATCGACGCGTTCTCGAAAACGCTCCGGTATTTCGCCTCGCCCTCAACGAGGGCCGCCCGGGCGCGCAACCGTTCTATCACCCTCCCCAGCCGCTCCGCCACGGTATTGATGAGCAACCGCTCCTCTTTCAGGAAAGGCCCCTCGCACGCGGCGGACCTCTCCGCGAGATAGCGGACTTCGAGCATCCCCGACTGCTGCCTGTCAATGATGATGGGCTGGGCAAGCCTCCACCCCGATTCGAAGTAGTTCGCCGACTGATAGCGCGACCCGTCGAGGGTGATCCCCGCGCAGGCCGCTTCCGGGTACTGGAAAGCGGGCGGAAGGAGGTCCGCCACACCCTGGAGGATCTCCGGCATGGTGATTCCCGGCCGCTCGATGAGCGCGGAGATCGCATGGAGGCAGTCCAGCTCCTTGATCCGCTCGCCGAGATCGTGGCTTTTCCGGCGGAGCTCCTCCTCGGCTTTCCGAAGACCGGCCGCCTCGCGCTCCGCGCTTTCCAGCGCCCTGCGATTGATGGAAAAGATATTGTAGCCGATAACCGCCACGCCGGAGAGTGAGAGGAAAAGACCCGCGGTAACGGCAGCGAACAGTGCCAGTTCCGTCGGGTGAGGGGATCCCGCGTCCCGGGAAAGAAACATTCGGGCAAGCAGTGCCGTGACGGCGATAAGGAGCAGGAACGAGATGGCGAGGCACGCGAGGAATATCGCCCTTTGCCCATTCACGGTGTTCAGGTTTGCGGGTACACTTTTCCGCGCGCGTGTGAGGTTTTTCATTGTGCCCTAGCCCTTGTACAACCCCGGCCAGGCCGAACGCGGCCCGGAATCCGGTACCGGTTCACACTATCCCCGGACTCCGGTCATGTCGATTATTTTTCGTCCCGCCGGGCTGGAATGCGGCTGTGCCCATCCCGTACGGGATGTTCCATGGAAATACGTCTTCGACGGCCGGAGAGGGCGATAGTTATCGCCTCCCCGGCGAAATCCATCCCCGGCTGGCTATATCCAGCGCAGCCACAGCGCCAGCACGGCATGGCACAGTACCGCCGCGACCGCCAGGATCGCCGCCCAACGCTTCTTGGCGGCCATGGTCATCCTGTCGTAGGCGATAACTATCCCGAACCACGGCACCATGTACGCGGCGACCACCAGGTAGATGTGGGGCCATCCCCACCACCACCAGTCCCACACCAGGAGCCCTGCCCTGTTCAGCAGCACCTCCACCGTGACCGACACAACGCCCCAGAACGCGGGCAGGAACAGGCGGTTCGGCACGCCCAGTATCTTCGCATTCCTGTCTGCGGGAAGGCTTTTCACCACGATGATTCCCCCCACCGCGAAGAACGCCGCGATCTCGATGTTCAGCCCCGAATACAGGATGTACGCCGACCGTCCCGGCGTGCTCCAGAGCGGAGCGAACTGCGTGAAATGCAGTATCAGCCCGTTGAACATCTCCCAGATGAGCTCCCCCGCCCACACCGCGATGCCGATAAAGAAGGCGTCCCAATTCTTCTTTTCCGCCTCGGCAACATATACATAGATGACAAAGATCAGGAGCGGAACCACGTACCACTGCACGTTCTCCGTTGAGCGCACGGCTCCCAGCACCGTTTTGCTCGCTTCGGTCATTGAATACCCCCGAAATACTATTTTTCTTTAATATAAACCATAAGTATATATTAGTCAAACTGTTTTTCCCGGGTTGATATTGACACTGAACCACCGTGCCGTGCGGTATTTTGCTTGCTTTGTATGAAATCAAACCCGTACAATCACCAACCGCATCGGAGCGGCATTTCCACGGAGGATGATAATGCTCTACGGCAATCCACGGCGCGCGTTCTGGCTTTCGCCGCTTCTTCTCATCAGTTTCGTGTTAGCAGTGACGCTCGTCTTCTCGCGCTTCCTCGATCCGCTGCCGCTGACGGCGCCCCTTCTCATCGCTTACTACGGATTCATCTGGTTATCGATATGGCGCTACGGCGGGAGATGCCCCGGCAAGGACGCGCTGCTGGGAAAGAACGCGTTCCGCATGACGCTACGCGGATTGTCCCCATGGATGATCGCCTGGATCGTTGTCTATCCCTTTGCGGCGGGCATACCTTCGTTCCTTGCGACGGCGCCGCCGGTCCCGTGGGAGTGGCTCCTTGCCGGCATACCCTTTGCGCTGGTGAACGGCCCCTCGGAGGAAATCTTCTGGCGGCTCTACCTTGAGCGCACCGGCAGGGACGCCGGCGCCGGAGAAAAGGCGCGGCTCTGGTACTCGAGCGCGGTCTTCATGTCTTGGCACTTCATCTTCGTGGTGTTTCTCTTCCCGGCGAAGCTCGTGGTGCCGGCGCTCGTCTCGGTGTTCGCTACCACATTCGTCTCGGGACTGCTCTGGATGAAAGTTTACCAGCGGACGGGGAACATCGTCCCCAACATCGTCTCGCACGCGGTGCTGAACGTGCTGATGATCTGGCCCGCGTCGGCGGGGATCGTGCTGGGGGTGAGTCCGCACGTGAGGTGAGGGATATTATTTCACCAGCAGGACTTCGAATGGTCTGCGTGCGTACGACAGGTTCTTGAGCGGAACAATTTCCGGAAATCCCTCGAGATGGTGAACCACCAGGTCGTTTTCCGAGAGCAGTCCCCGCGGCTCCATGTCGCGGTAGAGCGCGGCAACGTGAACCCCGAAATGGAGAACCAGGCCTCGCTGCAGCATCCCACTGTCAATGCGCAACGGACCGTTGTCGTTATGGGCCACTCCACCCGGAAAGTGCTTCACCTCCACAAGCCTCTTCAGGTATTTCCGAAATCCTCCCGGATTCGTATAAGGCACTCGCCCCCCCCCGCAGCGTAAAGCCCGGATCATAAAGGAAACACAGTCCGCAGCATACAACGCGTCCGGGACCGGAACGCCCCCGCGACAGAGCATTCCCGCCCCGAATGCATAGGGAAGCCCGAAAGCGCCCGTGAGTCGGCCCACAAAGGTTTCCCCCTCCATGCTCGTGATCCTCGCCAGTGGAGTACGGCGCGCCAGGGGACCTTCGCCCGTTTCGGCACACAGGCGTATCGTCCCCATGCCCGTTAAGCCGGCAAAAACAGGACGGATATCGTCCAACGTCAGGGACGTGCGTCCCTTCAGGTTCGGGAGTTCCTTTTCCCGGTAAAAGACATGACGCGGCGCCCCCCGGGCGAAAGACGCCCCGTCACCCACGAGGTTGAACCGCGCACCCGCGGGAACCAGGGCCCTCCATCGAACCGTCTCCCAGCCTTCAGTGCCGTCAGCGTGTTCGAGGGACAGGGTGATATCGTTCCGCTTCCCGATTATTGAAAAACCATCGGATTCAATTTTCACTATGCTTCCCAGCACCCGGAGCCGTGGCCGGGACGCGGATTCCTTTTTCCAGCTTTCAACCAGGCGCTGCCACTTCCCGCTTTCGTTTTCCACCTGCATGAGGCCGGCACATTCGGCGATGAGGTCCCTGACGCCGACGGTCATTCCTTCCTGCAGCAGCGAGGGCGGCCGCGATTTCTTTTTGTACAGCGCGGCGGCCTCGGGTGAAAGGTCGGGGCCGTTGTCCGCGAACGGCTCCATGCGGAGACGCGCGTTGACGATGTACAGGCAGCGCCGCAGGGCAAGTTCAAAAACGCGGGTGGCGCGGCCCGGAGAGGGGTGATACATGGTGGATACCGCTATGGTGAGCACCGCCAGCCGGTCGATGGACAGAAGGTAATCAAAGACCCTGTCCACGGCGGATTCAAGGTCCCCGTCGGGAACCCCGTTGAAGTAGTCCAGGTCAAGGCTCGCCGCAACGGGAAGATCAAACGCGGTGACGGCCTTCTGGCCCGCGAAATCGCGGACCACGACAAGCTTCGAGAGGTCGCCGGATTCCCTCGGCGCCGCCTCCTCGTGCCCGTTGATCTTCTCGCGCACATGGGCCATGGCACGCCGCGCCTGCGCCCTGCTGAGCACCGGTCCCGGCACCCAGGTCACCGCCGTGACGGGCTTCGGCATGAGCGGCTCGTACCAGTTCGAGTCCTGCACGGCCCCGCGTTTTTTCAGCAGGGAGAAAAGGACCTCCCGTCCGCCGGGACCACTCGCGGCGAGTTCCCGGCGAACGTAATCGGAATTGAAGACCTCACCCGCATCGGAGTGATGGTCAAAGAGGAGAAGATGATACGATGTATCCCAGTCGAGGTTATCCGCGAGGAAATAGAAGCTGCCTGAATGACGTTCCTCAATGTACACCGGGAGGACGTGGAGGGCCGATGCAGGAGTTTTCCACAAAAAGATGACAACCGACATTAATACAAATGATTTACACAATGAAATTGATTTCAAGATAGCGGATATTCCTGCATAAAATCAGGTCATCACGGTTGCCATGGTCCCGATCCCCGCGGGCCGTTGATGGCCGGTCGCTTGCTTAATCGTTTACGCACCACCACATCTCCGATGCAGGTATCATTATCGGCACCACGATATACGCCCCGGATAATGAGTTTGATGTTCTTTACCTTTTTGGCATACCCTGACACATCAATATAATGATATCTTTCGGGATGATATGAATGCGTATACTGATCGTCCGGAATGGTTGCCATGATGCTCCTTTCCCCATTGAGAATGATCTCCAATTTTGATATTCTGTTGTTTCGATAGTATATTTCACGCGTCTTGGCGTATCCGGGCACAATTCCGATTTCATTCGCCGATATCTCCCTTTTCAGGGAGATATCGAGCCATTCTCCCCGGCCATCGCCTTCCTTTCCCTCGATCCATGCCGTGTCGTGTTTGCCGTCAATCGCGTTTCCTGCGTCATATATCCCTTTAAGGCTGGATGATGATTTCGCGGAGGCACGATCAAGCCCATTGATCAGATAATATTTTTTTTGAGGATGATGAGTGCATACATATGTCTTGGAAAAATCCGGATCCGGATCCATTTCCGATAAAACATTATTGTTTACAAGATAATCAATCTCAATATTGTCCTTCCCCGACGGTTCCAAATTTGAAAATTCCCATGTAAGGGCGCCGTTTTTCAGCTTAAAACGATCCCGGTCTTTCACTTTAACCTTTGTTATATCTGCCGCAATTGGAATTATTCTCACCATCCCCCTGCCGATTGGACCTTTCCATGTAGATCCCGTGGAGAGAATATAACGGAACTTCTCGTTATAATAGTCATCCTGCATCCCGCTTAACGAGCCGAATTCCCCTAAAAAGTTGGAAAAATAGTCCACATCGATTTCTTTCCTCTCACCGGCTTTGAAAAACACCGATGAAACAAACCAGGCAATCCGCGGCAATCCGCGATCTTCATTGATTAGCGGCGCCTTCAGCCAAGTAATTTCATTGCCCATGACAAAATGACTGTCTATCTTTTCATTTCGCGAAGAAATCGAATAATTTTCTATCTCTACTATATCTTTGTCTTCGTAATCCTTCAGGACTAGACAGGGGAATCCACCTTTCACGGTAACATCTCCGCCGGTGTTGTGAAAGAGATACTTCACCTTCACGCGTGCGTACCCCTTGTATAAATAGATATCAAGTTTTTCATCAAGCAGGGCGACCGGGGATTCGCCCCCAATTGCCTCCAAGCTTCCCGATGCCATACTGCCAAAGGCACCGCCACCCCAGTTCGCGTGGAGTCCGTTAGATGTGACTATGCAGAAACAAATTGCTATTAAAAGAACATTTTTCATAATCAGGCGCTCCCGGAGTGATGATGGTGATTATGCTGCAGGCAGCAGGCAATCTCAATGCATCCTGTGCCCGATGAATTCCTCGAAGATCTTCCTGCTGGCCTCGTCCATGGAGGTGATGCTGATACCGGTGTCCCACTGGTCGCCTGCTTTCTCCGATCGGACCACCAGTCCCTCGCACTTGATTATTCGCTCGCGATTCTGGAGATTGAGAGTCATCATGAGGAACAGCTTCGTGTAGGGATCGACCTGCTCATCGGTTTTGCATAGTATGCCGCCCGCGCTGAGGTTCACCGCGTCCG
>JAGODF010000086.1 GCA_017998375.1 Spirochaetota bacterium | reverse complement strand
AAGATGCTCGAGACGATAATCAGGCTTGGAGTGGGGGTGTAAGCCATGCAGAGAATAACCAACCACATGCTGAATAACACGATGACGTTCAACCTCATGCGCCACCAGAACGAGATGGACCAGGCGCAGGAGTCGCTGGCCACCGGGCGCAGGGTGCAGCTTCCCCGGGACAACCCGATAGCCGCGACCAACCAGATGCTCTACCGCACGCGGCTCACGGAAGTGGACCAGTACGCGAGCAATATAGAGGAGAGCCGCTCCCGCCTGGACGAGATGGACACGTCGATGCAGTCGGCCCTGCGCATCTTCCAGCGCCTCCGGGTGCTCGCGGTGCAGGGCGCGCACGGCATCTACTCCGCCTTCGAGCGGAAGGAGGCCGCCGCTGCGGAGATCAACGAGCTCCTTGAGGAGATCGTGTCTATAGCCAACACGCGCAGCGCCACCGGGCGCCCCATCTTCGGCGGCTACCAGACCGGCACCGAGGACGTGCCCGACCCGTTCGTCGCCATCTACCAGACGCTGACCGCGGGGAACCAGGGTGACGCCATGACCGGCGTGGAATACCGCGGCAACATCGGCCGCGTGTCGCGCGAGGTCGCGACGGGTGAATACCTGGACGTAAACGTACCCGGCAACTGGGCGTTCTGGGCCACGAATCAGGTGCTGACGTCGAACAAGGACGCGTCGGAGTACCGCTCCGAGACGAACCAGAAGATACGCATCGACGGCGTGGAGATCAACATCTCCGCCGGCGAGACGCTGGACGACGTCATCATCAAGATAAACAACGCGGGCCTCTCCGTGCGCGCCTCCAAGGGCATCCGCGAGAACCTGGTGCTCGAGACCACGACGCCGCACCAGATCTGGCTGGAGGACGTGGAAAGCGGTACCGTGCTCACCGACCTGGGGCTTGTCAACAAGCAGTACCCGCACGCGCCCAACAACTTCGACCCGACCGTGACGGTGGACGGGATGTCGATCTTCGAGATGATCATCCAGCTCCGCGACGACCTGGTCCGCGGCGACCAGGAAGTGGTCGGCGGGCGCGACCTGGGGCTCCTCGACATGGCGCTGGACAACATCCTGAAGCACATCTCCTCCGTGGGCGCGAAGCAGAACCGCACCGAGGAGCTGACCCGCCGCTCCGAGTACGAGCGGACCAACATCCAGGGGCTGCTCGCGAGCAACGAGGGTATCGACTACGCGGAGTCGATCATGAACTTCCGCTGGATCGAGAGCGTGCACCAGTACGCGCTGGCCGTGGGCGCCAAGACAATCCAGCCCACGCTGATGGATTTCCTGAGATAGGCACGGGGAAGGAGAACGACCGGTGACGGAAAGACTGAAGACAAAGCCCTTCGGGGAAATAGAGATCGACGAGAGGCAGATAGTCGATTTTCCCGAGGGACTCCTGGGATTCGATTACGTGAAGAAGTTCGTGGTACTGGACTCCCGCGAGAAATCGCCGTTCAAATGGCTCCAGGCCTACGACGAGCCCGGGCTGGCGTTCGTCATCATCCGCCCGATCGACTTCATGGTGGAGTACGACCTGGTGATATCGTCCGCGGACCTCGAGGACGTGGGCGCGAAGGAACCCGGGGAGCTCCTGGTCTTCGCCATCGTGACCATTCCCTCGAATTACAAGGACATGACGGCCAACCTGCAGGGCCCCGTCATCATCAACCCGAAGAAGCGCGTGGGCAAGCAGGCGATATCGCTCTCGGAGAAGTACCGCGTGAAGCACCGCATACTCGACGAGATAGAGAACGCTTCCGGGAAGAAGGGTTAGCGTGATGCTGGTACTTGCGAGAAGGATAAACGAGAGCATCATGATAGGCGACGAGATAGAGCTCGTGGTCATCGACATCAAGGGCGACCAGGTGAAGCTCGGCATCAAGGCGCCCAAGAAGGTGACGGTCCACCGGAAGGAGATCTACGACGAGATCCAGCGCGAGAACATCGCGGCCTCGAACCCGGAATTCCGCCCCGAGATGCTGAGGGAGCTTTCGGACTTCTTCGGCAAGGGAAAGGACGGGAAGAAGAAAGAGAAAAAATGATACCCCATCCCGGAAGGCGCGAAAGCGTTTTCCCGCCTTCCGGTTCTGCACAATATTTGACCAATTGATAATCCCCTCCCGCCGAATATCTTTCTTGACACCCGCCTGCCGGTGAAAAATACTACTTTACCGCGGTAGTGTGCGGATGATTTCGGCGGGGGGCGCGTGCAATGTATCTCGGGCTGGACGTGGGCGGCACCCATACGGACGCGGTGCTGGTGAACGGGAGCGGGGTGGTCGCCTCGGTCAAGGTCGTGACCGACCACGGGAACCTGCTCAACTCCGTCAACGCCGCCTTCGAGCATCTCTTCAAGAGCGCCGCGCCGGCCGATATTTCCCGCATCAACCTGAGCACCACGCTGTCGACCAACGCCATCGTCGAAAGCACCATAGAGGACGTGGGGATGCTTGTCTCCGCGGGGCCCGGCATCGACGCCTCCAACTACGCGATAGGGAAGCACTTCGCCATCGTCGAGGGTTCGGTGGACCACCGCGGCACGGAGATCAAGTCGCCTGACCGGAAACAGGTGGAGAAGGCGGTGAAGGATTTCCGCAAGGCCGGCGTGAAGGTCTTCGCCGTGGCGGGGAAGTTCTCCACGCGCAACCCCTCGCATGAGATCACGCTCCGGGACTCCGTGGCGGAGTCGGCCGATTTCATCACCCTGGGGCACAGGCTTTCCGGGCAGCTGAGCTTCCCGCGCCGCGTCACCACCGCCTACTACAACTCCGCGGTGTGGCGCATCTTCAGCTCCTTCTCCGACGCCGTGGAAAAGGGAATCGCAGGCAGGGGCGTATCGCCCTCCATCAACATACTCAAGGCGGACGGCGGCACCATGCCCCTGGCGGTATCGCGCCAGTTTCCCGTGGAGTCGATCCTCTCCGGCCCGGCGGCCAGCGTCATGGGCATCGTCGCCCTCTGCGACATCAGTGAAGACTCGATCATCCTCGATATCGGCGGCACCACCACCGACATCGCCGTCTTTGCCGACGGCGCCCCGCTCATCGAGCCGGAGGGGATATCGCTCGATGGGAGGCCCACGCTGGTGCGCTCCCTGAAGACGAAGTCGATAGGCATCGGCGGCGACTCGCTTCTCGCGGTGAAGGACGGCGCGGTCACGGCGGGGCCCGAGCGGCGCGGCCCCTCCATGGCGGAGGGCGGCGCTGTTCCCACGCTCATCGACGCGTTCAACGTCTGCAGGAAGACCGGCTACCGCGACACGGCCCTTTCGGAAAAGGGCATCGGCGACCTGGCGGGGAAGGTCGGCATGGAGCCGGCCTCTCTCGCGACGGCGGCGGTCGAGTTCGCGGCCGATCTCATCAGGCGCGAGGTGGACGCGCTCGTCGCGGAGATCAACGAGAAGCCGGTCTACACAGTGCACGAGATGCTGGAGGGCAAGGTCATCGTGCCGAAGAAGGTGTACCTCATGGGCGGTCCTGCGAAGGCCTTCGCGCCGCTATTGGAAAAAAAGTTCGGCATAGGGACCGTGGTCCCGGAGAACTACGCCGTGGCAAACGCCATAGGCGCGGCCCTGGCGCGCACCACCATCGACATAGAGCTTTTCGCCGACACCGAGAAGAAGAAGCTTATCATCCCCAACCTGGACGTGAACACCACCTGCGAACGGGACTACTCACTGGCGAAGGCCCGGAAGGACGCCGTATCGTACCTCATGAACCACCTGCGCACGCTGGGCGTCGACGCGGGCGAGGGCCAGACCGAGATCATCGAGGCGTCGGAGTTCAACATGGTGGGCGGCTTCTACGCCACGGGGAAGAACATCCGCGTGAAGTGCCAGATCAAGCCGGGGGTGCTCGCGAAGCTCGCGTGAGGGGGACGGTATGATACAGGCGAAAAACAAGCTCGGCATCATTTTCTTCCCGGCCTTCGACTGGGCGATAAGCCCCACGCACCCGGAGCGCGAGGAGCGCCTGCTTTACACGCAGGACCAGCTCCGCGAGGAGGGCGTGTTCGACATACGCGGCATCCACGAGTTCAAGCCCGACATCGCCACCGAGCTCGACGTGAAGCGCACGCATTTCTGCGTGCCCGACGTCGATTCCGTGGTGACGGAATCGCACCTGATATCGGCGGGCGGCGCCATCAAGGCCGCGCGCCTGGTGATGGACGGCGAGGTGAAGAAGGCGTTCGCGCTGGTACGCCCGCCCGGCCACCACGCGATGAAGGTGGTGCACGGCAACCGCGGCTTCTGCAACATCAACATCGAGGCCGTGATGATAGAGTACATCCGCGAGCACTACGGGCAGAAACGGGTCGCGGTGGTGGACACCGACTGTCACCACGGCGACGGTTCCCAGGATATCTACTGGCACGATCCCAACACGCTCTACATCTCCATCCACCAGGACGGGCGGACGCTCTATCCCGGATCGGGCTTCCAGGAGGAGCTGGGCGGGCCCAACGCGCTGGGGAAGACCATCAACATCCCGCTGCCGCCCATGACGGCGACCGAGGGCTTCATCCACGCGATCGACCACGCGGTGCTGCCCATACTGGAAATGTTCAAGCCGGACATCATCATCAACTCCGCGGGGCAGGACAACCACTACACCGACCCCATCACCAACATGAACTTCTCGGCGCAGGGCTATGCGCTGTTGAACGAGAAGCTCAATCCTGACATCGCCGTGCTGGAGGGCGGTTACTCCATCCAGGGCGCGCTTCCCTACGTGAACCTGGGGATAGTGCTCGCCATGGCCGGGGTGGACTACTCGCGCGTGGTGGAGCCCGATTTCGATGAGCGGGGCATCCGCCAGGAGAAGGACGTGACGCGCTACATCGAGAAGGTCTGCGAGGAAGTGGTGGAGAACTACAGGAATCCCGCGAAGCGAGGCGGCGAGCGCGGCATGGCGGGCAACTACGCGGTGCGGAAAAAGAACATCTACTACGACACCGACGGCATCCGGGAGAACCAGGTTGAATCGGTGATGATATGCGACGACTGCGCCGGCGTTCTGAAGATAGAGACCCTCTCCTCGGTGAACCCGCTCTCGCTGGGGATCGAGGTGCCCGTGGGCGCCTGCGACCGCTGCACAAGCGAGGGCTACCGCATCCTGGAGCAGGGCAGAAGCAAGAACAAGTACTCGTACATCAAGTTCGTGAACCGGCGTGACAGGGAATACCTGGATTATTAGATAGGATGATACAAGGATCCGATGACGATGGCCGATGATACCAAAAGCCGGGACCAGCTTCTCGACGAGATACGGCGCCTGCGCCTGGTGATCGCGTCGCGCCCGGATGGCGGCGCCGGGGCGGACAGCCTCCACACCGAGGGGGGAGATATCAACTTCCGCGAGCTTTTCCAGTGCCTTCCCGATATCGTCTACAACATCGATTCCGACGGGCACTTCACCTACGTGAGCGATTTCATCCGCATCCTGGGCTACGAGCCCTCGGAGCTCCTGGGGAAGCACTTCAGCGCCATCATCCATCCCGACGACCTGCCCAACGTGAGCCGGAGCTTCGTGCTGCCGCGCTACAGCGGCAAGGTCACCGGCGACGAAAAGGCCCCGAAACTCTTCGACGAGCGCCGCGGCTTCGGGCGCATCACGCGCGGGATGGACGTGCGGCTCCTGCCGAAAGCGTCGGAGGGGGAGCGTCCGGTGGAGGTGCACGGCTACGTGTTCACCAACGCGGAGGTGAACGCCTGCGGGAGTTACGCCGCGGTGGACGACAGGCTCGTCTTTCGGGGCACGGTCGGCATCATCCGGGATATCACCATGCGCAAGGAGACCGAGCGGGAGACACTGCGGCGGAGCGAGGAGCGCTACCGTGACCTGATCCAGCAGTCGCGGGACGCCATGGTACAGGTGGGCACCGACGGCCGGATAGTCTTCTCGAACCCGGCGGCGCGCTACATCCTGGGCCTCGATTCCTCATTGTCACCCCTGTTCGCGGACTTCGCCCTGTCCATCATCCATCCCGACTACCGGGCGCGTTTCGAGCATTTCTGGGACTACTATCTCGAAAACGGGAGCTTCATCGAAAACACCGGGGAATGGTGCTGGGTCCCGGAGGAAGGCCGCACGGTCTACACGGAAAACGTGTTTTCCACGATGACGGGCGACGACGGGAAGGTGACGGGCTTCCAGACCATCGCCCGGGACATCACGAGGCGCAAGACCATCGAGAGCTCCCTCCTGGAGTCCGAGGAGATGTTCCGGAACCTCGCCGAAAACTCGCCGAACATGATCTTCATCAACCAGAAGGGGAAGGTGGTCTACGCCAACCGGGAGTGCGAGCGGGTGGTGGGCTACTCCCGGCAGGAGCTGTATGCCGACGACTTCAGCTTTCTGAAGCTTATAGCCCCGGAGTCCGGGGAGGTGGTCAAGGAGAAGTACCTACACCACCTGCGCGGCGAGGACACGGCTCCCTACGAATATCTCCTCGTAACGAAGGACGGGCGCCGCATCGACGCGATAAACTCCACCAAGCTCATCAAGTTCCGCGGCGAGGACGCGCTCCTGGGCGTGGTGACCGACATCACCGACCGGAAGGCGTCGGAGGAAAACATCCGGAAGGCGCAGAAGCTCGAGTCGCTGGGGATACTCGCCGCGGGTATCGCCCACGATTTCAACAACATCCTGACCGTGATCATGGGGAACATCACCCTCTGCATGCTCAATCCATCGGATACCAGCCTGGTGACCGGAAACCTCAAGGCGGCCGAGGAGGCAGTGAGCCGCGCCAAGGACCTCACGCGGCTTTTCCTCACCTTCTCGAAAACCAGCGTGCCCGTGAAGAAGACCATCGACCTGGTGAACCTTCTCCAGAACGCGGTGACTTTCGCCGTGAGCGGCTCCGCCGTGCGCAAGGAGTTCCAGCTTTCCCAGGACCTGTGGCCGGTGGAGGTGGACGAGGGCCAGATAACCCAGGTGGTGAACAACCTGGTGATCAACGCGGTGCAGGCCATGCCCGGGGGCGGCGTGTTGAGCATACGTGCGTCCAACGAGATAGTGGACGAGTCCGGTCTCCTGCCGCTGAAGAAGGGCAACTACGTGAAAGTATCCTTCAGCGACACGGGGCAGGGAATCCCGGAGGAAAACCTGGGGCGCATCTTCGACCCGTATTTCTCCACCAGGGAAATGGCGAGCGGCCTGGGGCTGGCGATCGCGTACTCCATCATCAGCAAGCACGGGGGATTCATCGACGTCACGTCGAAGAGGGGGGAAGGCTCCGTATTCACCGTCTACCTGCCCGCGTCGAGCGAAGCGGTGTACCACGAGCCGGACGAGAGGCACGCCGACCTCTCAGGCAAGGGGCGCATCCTCGTGATGGACGATGACGACGGTGTCCTCGCCATCGCGGAAAAGTTCATCACCTACCTGGGATACGATTTCCAGCTGGCGCGGGACGGCGCCGAGGCCATCACGATGTACGCAGCGGCGAGGGAATCCGGGAATCCGTACAACGCGGTGATCCTGGACCTCACGGTCCCCGGTGGCATGAGCGGTAAGGACTGCGTGGCCCGCCTGCGTGAGCTTGATCCCGGGGTGCGGGCGATTCTTTCCAGCGGTTATATCAACGACCCCGTGGTGATAAACTTTCACGATTACGGTTTCCGCGACGTTATCACCAAGCCGTACCGCATCGACGAGCTCGGACGGATACTCAACCGCGTCCTCCTCGATTAATTCATTGGAAGCATGATGAACTCACCGCGACTGTTATCGTCCATTTCCCTTGTATTCGCGCTCTTCCTCCAGGCGGCCCCGTCACACGCGCAGGAGGCGGCGCGGGGAATCGTCATCGACCGCGAGGCGAACACCGCCCTGGCCGGCGCGACCGTGGGCGTGAAGGAGACCGGAGAGGTTGTGGTGAGCGACGCCGCCGGCCGTTTCACGGTCCGCGTGGAACCGGGGAAGGACTACACGGTGAGGGCCGCCATGCCCGGGTACCGCGTGCGCACGGTAAAGCTCTCCGGCGCCGGCGGGCTCCTCCGAATATTCCTTGACAGGGACGTGTTCAGCGCCGGCGAGGTCCTCGTCACGGCGAGGCAGGAGAAGCAGATAACCAGCCGGCAGACCGTCCGGCGTGAGGAGCTCCAGAAGATACCGGGCTCCTCGGGCGACCTGATGCGCGGCATCCAGTCCCTGCCGGGGGTGTCGACGGGGAGCGATATCTCCGGGGAGCTGTACGTCCGCGGCAACGGGCCCTACGACAACCGGATCCTGGTGGACAAGTTCTGGCTCACCCAGGCGTACCATTTCGGCGGCTTCGTCTCCGTCATCAACACCGACATGATCGAGAGCATCGATTTTTACAGCGGCGGGTTCCCCGTGATGTACGGGGAGGCACTGGGAAGCGTGCTCGATATCAAGACGCGGGACAAGCTGGAGCCCACCTGGGGCGGGAAGATCAATATCAACCTCCTCACCGCCGACGCCGTGATCGAGACACCTTTCACGGACAGGGGCTATTTCCTCCTGTCGGCGCGCCGGAGCTATTTCGACCTGTACGCGAAGAAGTTCATCCAGGACGTCGCCGAGGTGGAGATCACCACGCTCCCCGTTTTCTGGGACTACCAGATGAAGTTCGGCTACCACTTCTCGAGGGAGAACGTGGTGGAGCTCCTCGCGTACGGCTCCAGCGACCGGATCGCTCTGACGATAAAGGAGAACGAGGAGAACGACAAGGACTTCGAGAACCGGAGCATGGACTACGACTCCGTCGATTACGGGGAGGGCTTCACCTGGCGCTTCGTGCCCTCGAAGACGGTGAAGTCTGTTTTTAAAGCGGCGGCGTACAACCAGACGCAGAAGATGTTCTTCGGGGAGTACCTGGATGTGGACGTGCGGATACGGGGCGCCATGCTGCGCGAGGACATATCGGTCCAGGTCTCGAAACATATCGACATAGACGCCGGCGCGGAGTACATCTACGCGCGGGTGGACCTGGACGCGCTGGCGCCGGTGCTGAAGGCCACCGTCCCGGACCCCGAACATCCCAACTTCCCGGATGATTTCGACATCAAGGAGCTCGGGGTCGACAACCTGGACTATCACCACCTGGGGGGATACCTCCAGGGCGCGCTCACGGCGGGTCCCGTCAAGTGGACCCTGGGCGTGCGCGGCGATATGCACGCGGATTTCGGCAGGAGCTGGTACGCGAGCCCCCGCTCCTCCATCGAGCTGACCATCCTGGAGAAGAACAGGCTCTCCTTCGCCACCGGGCTCTACCAGCAGGCGCACGACCTCTACTTCACCAATGACACGTTCGGCAACCCGGACCTGAGCACGAAGAAGGCGATACACTACATCGCCGCCTGGCACCGGGATATCGGCACGAACACCACTGTCTCCGTCGAGGGCTTCTACAAGAAGCTTTGGGACCTCATAGTCTCGGGTAACGGCGGCGAGGCCTTCAGCGACACGGGGACGGGCCGCGTCTACGGAGGCGAGGTCCTGCTGCGGCGGAACCTCGCGGATCAGTTCTTCGGCTGGGCGAGTTACGGCTATTCGGTGTCGAAGCGCGACGACGGAGACGCCAAGGGTGAGTACATCTACGAGTACGACAGGACCCACATTGTGAACATCATCGCCAGCTGGAAGCCGCTGCGGTGGCTCCAGGTGGGGCTCAAGTGGCGTTACGCCACGGGACTGCCGTACACGAAAATTGTCGGATCGTATTACGATACGAGCGTCCCGGGGGAGGAAGAGCATGTTCCTATTTACTCGCCCGATTATAACGGGGTGCGCCTCCCCGCGTACCACAAGCTCGACCTGCGCTTCGACTTCTTCACCGACTGGTTCGGCGCGAAGTGGGACATCTACGTGGAACTGATGAACACCTACAACAGCAAGAACATCAGCTCGAAAGAGTTCAACCAGCGCAAGCCCTACGATTCTTCCGATAACCCCGAAGACGTGAGGGACTTTCCGATACTTCCGTACCTCGGCGTGGAAGTGCGATTTTAATTCTTGACATCGCGTTTTCCCGTCCGTACATTTAATCCGTCATCGACGGGCGGTGCGCGTTTTTTCCGCGCGACGCCCGGGCTCCGCGCGATTCAAAGGTGAACGCGCACGCCGGAGGATGATGAAACTCGATCGGGATGGAATGAATGAACAGCACTACCCGCTATCTCCTGAAGCACAGGATACTGCCCAAGAGCCTCATTTCACGGCTCTTCGGATATATCACCCGCGTGCCAATGCCCCGGGCGTTTCTGAAAAAGTTCATCGCCTGGTACTCGGCGAAGTACGGCGTCAACGCCGCGGAGTACGACGAGCCGGCCCGGGGTTTCCGCACCATCAACGAGTTCTTCACCCGGAAGCTGAAGGAAGGCGCGCGCCCGATTGATCCGGATCCGAAGAGCGTGGTTTCCCCCGTGGACGCCCGCGTCGACCAGTTCGGGCGCATCAATGCCGGGAGGCTCATCCAGGCGAAAGGCATCGACTATTCGCTCGCGGAGCTGGTTCCGTCCGACACGCACCGGCGCTTCCTGGACGGCGATTTTATCACCCTCTACCTCTCGCCGGGCGATTACCACAGGATCCATTCCCCGGTGGCGGGGACCATCGAGGGATGGTTCCACGTGCCGGGCAAGCTCTTCACCGTGGCGGAGCTGATGGTGCAGAGCCTCCCGGACCTCTTCTGCGTCAACGAGAGGCTGATATCGTACGTGAGCACGCCGTCGGGGATGGCGGCGGTTATCAAGGTAGGGGCCACCAACGTGGGAAGGATATCCCTGAGCTACGACACGGTCATCACCAACACGACGTTCCGCTCCCGCAGGGAGATGATGTACGGCGAGGGGAAGAAGAAGGAAATCGGCCGCGGCGGCGAGCTCGGCATCTTCAACCTGGGCTCGACGGTGGTGGTCCTTTTCGAGAAGGGGATGGTGCGCTTCGAAGCGCTGGTCCCCGGGAGCAAGGTCAGGATGGGACAGCGGATCGCGATGCTTCTTCGCTGAGCCCAGGATCATCGACGCAGGGAGGTCCGCCATGCCGGAACAGTATAAAAAGCACGCTCGCGCGTCAATCGTCGATCAGATAGAGCAGTGGGAGAAGGAAACCGCGCGCCTGGCGCGCGAGGGGTCCGGGCGCGGGAAGCGGCCCTTCGTCACCATCTCCCGGCAGTACGGGTGCGGGGGATACGAAACCGCGGTCGCCCTGGTGAAACTACTCACCGGGGAGCATACCTGGGTGGCCTACGACAGGTCTGTTATCGACCTCCTTATGAAGGACCTGGGCCTCTCCCGGAAGCTCACCGAATCGCTCACCACGGCCGCCCAGGGCCAGGTGGCCAGCGTCTTCCAGACCTCCTTCGCGGACCTGCCGCCGCAGGCGGCGGTGCATAAAAAGCTCGCGGAAACCATTCGCTTGCTCGCCGTCAACGGGTATGTTGCAGTCGTGGGGAGGGGGGGCAATGTCATCACCCGCGACCTTCCCGGGGGCTACCACGTGAGGCTCGTGGCGCCCATGGAGTGGAAGGTGGAGCGCCTCTGCCGGCTCTCGGGCATGAAGCCGCGCGAGGCCGAGAAGCAGATACTGGAGAAGGACCGCATGCGCGACAACTTCTTCCGGGAGTTCCTGAAATTCGATACCGCCGATCCCGTGAATTACGACATGGTGATCAACAACTCCAGCTTCGGCGCCGACGAGGCCGCCGCCATCATCACCGGCGGCATGAAGGCCCGGGGACTTCTCCCGCGGTGAACGCGTGCCCATGCGTGGACCTGTCCGGCGGTTCGAACTGGAGGGCGCGGCCCTGGTCTTCGAGGAGGATAAGAAAATCCTTCACTGCAGGGATCTCGGAGAGGGTGAATCCAGGCGCTGGGTGAAAAAACTTCCCGATGTCCTCTACGTGGCCGCGGTGCTGGAGGACGCGAAACTCTACTACGTCGCCTGTGATTACACCGCCACCGACGGTATTTTCCTCGCCCTGGAAAAGGAAAGCGGTACGACAGCCTGGTTCATCCCCGGCCGCTCGCTGATGCATGTGCTCTACCACGGATTCCTCTACCTGGTATTCGTCGACGGTGATGGCAACTACTTTCTCATCAAGGCCGAGACGGGGCAGGGCGGGAAGGTCTGGCATCACCGCGTGGACGAGGACCTCTACGAATATTCCTTTTACAGGGACCGTATCACCCTGCTGTACCGCTCCGGAAAGAAGGATGTGCTGTCCGCGGGGGAGGGGAAACTGCTGTAGGCGTCCCTCGACTCCGCTCGGGATGACACAATGTTTTTCCCGCCGTTGCCGTTCTCCGCGACCTCCGCGTCTCCGCGTGAGACTAAATGGATTCCTGCCTTCGCGGGAATGACATACATCTGAAAACCCTCTGTGCCTCTGTGTCTCTGTGGTTCCCTTTGCCGTTATCCGTTCTCCGCGACCTCCGCGTCTCCGCGTGATTACTTTTTCCTGCGCGCGACGATGACCGTGAGGTCGTCGCGGATGCGCTTCACGTCTATGAAGGAAAGGAAGGATCGGAGCACGTGGTCGAGGAGTTCCCGCGCCGAGGAAGAGGGAGTCTCGTCGAGGGCCGCCATCAGGCGCTCCATGCCGAATCCCTCACCGGCGGCGTTCACGCTTTCAATGAGGCAGTCCGTGTACAGGAGGAGGATATCGCCCCTGCTTACGCTGAACTTCAGCACCACGGGAAGCTCGTCGGAGACGTGCGCTCCCAGCGGCGCGCTCCTGTACCGCCTGCCGCCGTTGTCGATGATACCGGTGGTGCCCGTAGCCGCGCGCCTGTGGAGCAGGGCCGGATGCCCGGCGTTCACGTACTCGACCCGTTCGCCCCGCATGCGCAATAACGCGCAGGATATGATGTTCTCGGATTCGGGAAACTCGGCTGCCAGCCGCTCGTCCACCCTGTCGATTACCTTTTCGAGGCCGGCCTTTGCCGCAAGTGAAAACGCCCGGTAGGTGATCGGCTTCACTATCATGGACACGAGGGCCGACGATATGCCGTGACCGGACACGTCGAAGATGGCGAGGCCATCAAGACGTCTGCCTTTCGTGTAAAAATCGTAGAAGTCGCCCGAAGGGCCGTACAGGGGACGGTACTCCAGGGCGATGTCCCAGTCGTCCAGCTCCGGCTCCCTGGGGAGCAGTGACCTCTGGATGTACGCGGCGACTTCCATTTCGTACCGGATGGTGTCGTTGGTGTATTCCAGCGTGGTGTGGATGCCGATGAACCTGTTCGCCAGTATCAGCGCGATGCCCAGGGTGAAGGCGAAGAAACCGTAGGTGGAAAGGACGTAGTTGTAGGACCAGAACATCGAGTCCAGCACGTCGAAGA